>JAISTF010000069.1 GCA_031272745.1 Eubacteriales Family XIII. Incertae Sedis bacterium | reverse complement strand
GCACATGGCGCATGTAAAGGATGTCGGCAGGATGCAGGCGATGAACACGAACGGAGACACGTCGCCGACGAGCAGGATGCAGATTCCGCTGACGGCGCTGACACCGAGGCTGATCACGGCGACGGGCGTGCGGGAAAGCCGGGCGGTGAGCGGCGCGTACGCGAAGGCGCCGGCCATCATGGCCACGGCGCTGGCCGCGAAGAAGATGCCGTATATCTGTTCGGAGAGGCCGAAGTGGCTTTCGAAGATATAGGGAGACGCATTGATGAACGCCATGGTACCAATTGCAGGAATGCCGAAAATCAGCACGACGGAAGCAAACCGGCGGTTTTTCATCACGAACCACAGGCGTCCGAAGGCGCGCAGCGCGCTCTGGCCGCTCGGCTCCCTGAGCGTCTCGGGAAAGACGATTGCGCCGAGCAGCATCACCGCGCCCATCGCGACCATCAAAACGAAGATGCCGCGCCAATCCGAGACGCGGAGGATCAGCGCGCCGATGGACGGCGCGACGGCCGGCCCGAACAGCGACATGCCCTGCACGAGCGACAGCACCTGCTCGCGGCGTTCTTCGGGAAAGACATCCTTGACATAAGCCGACGCCGCCATCACCGCCGCGCCGCCGCCTGCCGCCTGTATCACACGGGAGACGACCAACAGCTCGATGTTCCCCGAAAACATGCAGAGCAGGCTGCCCGCAAAATACAGCGCGCCGCCCGTGATGACGACCGGCCGGCGCCCGATCCGGTCGCTGATCGGCCCCCACAAAAGCGAGCAGATCGCCTGCGTCGCCATGAACAGGATCATCGTCATATTCGTGATGCTGTCCTGCGTGTCATAATAATCGGAAATGGCGGGCAGCGCAGGCAAATAGAGGTCCGTGGACAACATGGGAGCCGCGCCGATGAGTATGAGATACGCCTTAAACAGCCGGATTCGCTTGATGGTCATTCCCGTATTATATCGCAATCCCGCAAATTTTTCAGGGCGGTTTCAGGCGAGGTCTGGTATGATGGTGTCTATGAAAAAGCTCGGAATGGTTTTGGGAATAACGATATTGGCGCTTCTGTGCGGCGGCTGCGGGGCGGTGGTCTCGGGCGCGGCGGCGGAAACGGTCGGCACCGATTTTTCGGAGCACCGGCTGTCGTATGCGCTCGCGGCGGAGGATACGGATTCGTTTTCGGGCTGGATGGCCGGCGCGACGGCCGTCGCGTTTGACGGCGCGCAGGTCTCCGTAGACGGCGCGGGCGCGGACGTGTCGGGCGGCAGCGCGGCGGACGGCGGCGCGGTCGTCACGATTTCCCAGGCGGGCACCTATGTGTTTTCCGGACAGACGGACGACGGGCAGATCCTCGTCTATGTGGGCAAGGAAGACGCCGTGCGGCTCGTGCTCGACGGACTCTCACTGAAAAACCCCGAGGGCGCGGCCATCCATATCATGCAGGCGGAGAAGACCGTGCTCATCCTCGCGGACGGCAGCGAGAACACGCTCGCGGACGGCGCGTCGTACGCGGCGGTAGACGAGAAGGGCGAGCCCGACGCGGCGCTGTTTTCCAAGGACGATCTGACGATCACGGGCGGCGGCAGCCTCTCCGTGACGGCTTCCTACGCGGACGGCATCGTGTCGAAGGACGTGCTCTGCGTGACGGGCGGCAGCCTCACCATAGACGCGGCGGACGACGGGTTGCGCGGCACGGACGGCCTCGTCATCGCGGGCGGCGACCTGACGGTGCGCGCGGGCGGCGACGCGGTCAAGTCGACGAAGGACGAGGATGCGCAGAAGGGCTTCGTGCTCATCACGGGCGGCGCGCTCACGGTGCCGGAATGCTACGAGGGCATCGAGGCGCCGCGCATTCAGATCGACGGCGGGACGATCACGGTGAACGCGAGCGACGACGCCATCAACGGCGCGACGAATACGGATTCGGGTACGGACACCGGCACGGGCGCGGCCGGGCGGGACGCCCGTACGCAGGGCGGCCGTCCGGACGGCGGCGGTTGGGGCGGCTTCGGCGATATGGGCGGCGGCGCGGCGGACTACGTCTTCGTCCGCATCACGGGCGGGACGCTCGACCTTACGGGCGCCAACGACGGCATCGATGTCAACGTCGCCCTGTACATTGACGGCGGCGACCTGACGATCACCGGCCCCTCGCGCGGCATGGACGGCGCCATCGACCTCGACGGCAAGCTCACGGTCACGGGCGGCACGCTGCATGTGACGGGCAGCGTGAGCGCGATGGGCGGCGTCGAGGGCTGGGATGTCCCCGAGGAAAACCAGTCGATCACGGAAGGCGGCGCGGGCGGCGGCTTCGGCGGCGGCATGCGGCAGGACGACGGCGCGGGCGGGCGCGGCGGCGGCTTCGGCGGCCCGGGCGGCGGCAGACCGGCGCAGGGGGCTCCGTCATGAGGATGCGGCACGAATTCAAACATCGCCTGAACTACGGCGACTACGCGGTGCTCGCGTCCCGCCTGCGCGCGGCGCTCGGACGCGATGCGCACGCCGGCGCGGACGGCACCTACCGCGTGCGCAGCCTGTACTTCGACACGCCGGACGACCGCGCGCTGCGCGAGAAGCAGAGCGGCGTCGATCGGCGGGAAAAGATCCGGATTCGCCGGTATCCCGGCAGCGGCAACCCGATTATTCATTTGGAAAAGAAAATCAAGATCCACGGGCTCTGCCACAAGTCGTCGGCACCGCTCACGGCCGCGGAAGTGGAGCGCATCCTCGCGGGCGACCTCGCGTGGATGGCGCACGACGCGCGGCCGCTTGTCGTCGAGCTCTTCCACAAGATGCGCGGCGCCTGCCTCGCGCCGAAGGCGGTCGTCGAGTATGTGCGCGAGCCGTACGTCTACGCGGCCGGCAACGTGCGCGTCACGTTCGACTCGCGCATCGGGACGAACCTCTCGGCGGCATCCTTCCTCGACGACGGCGCGGCCTTCCTGCCCGCGGGCGAGGAAATCGTGCTGCTCGAAGTGAAATACGACGCGTTCCTGCCGTCGTTCATCGAGAATCTGTTGCAGGTCGGCAGCCGCCGCGCCGCCGCCTGCTCGAAATATGCGCTCGGGCGCTGTTATGGGTGAATCGGATATAGGGTAAAGGAGAACCGGACATGACTTTCAACGACATCTTCAAATCGAAATTTCTCGAGAACATCGCGCAGGCGAGCGTCTCCGACATGATTCTCGCGCTCGCGCTGGCGTTCGTGATCGGGCTGCTGATCTTTTTCGTCTACCGGCAGACGTTCCGTGGCGTGATGTACCAGGCGAGTTTCGGCGTGACGCTCATCGCGCTGACGCTCATCACGACGCTCGTAATCCTCGCGGTGTCGTCGAACGTGGTGCTGTCGCTCGGCATGGTCGGCGCACTGTCCATCGTGCGGTTTCGCGCCGCGATCAAGGACCCGCTCGACCTCGCGTTCCTGTTTTGGGCGATTGCGGTTGGCATCGTGCTCGCGGCCGGCATGATCGCGCTCGCCGTCGTCGCGTCCGTCATCATCGCGGTGGTGCTGCTGCTGTTCGGCAACCGGCGCCCCGTGTCGCAGCCGTATATCCTCGTCGTGACGGCGAAGGACGCGGCCGCCGAAGCCGCCGCCTCCGCGCTGCTGAAAACCGCCGTGAAGAAATCGCAAATCAAGAGCAAGACCGTCTCGCCGGGCCGCGTCGAACTCAACTACGAGGTGCGCCTGCTGTCCGAAAACACGGACTTCGTGAGCGCGCTCGCGGAGGCCCCGGGCGTCGAAAACGTCACGCTCGTGAGCTACAGCGGCGAGTATACGGGCTGAGCCCTATTTGGAGCCGACGTTGTACGCGTTTTCCCCGCCGTAGAACGGGTCCATCACGACGGAAAAATGGAAGATCGGCTGATCGACTTCGAGCAGGCGGAGCGGGTTGTGCTTCATGCCGCCCGGCACGAAGATAAGCGAGGTGCGGTCGAGCCGGTGCGCTTCCCCTTCCAAGGAGAGTTCGATCACGGCGTGGAGCGCGTAGGGGTCCTCGGGGTCGGAGCCGAAAAAGCCGATGAGCTCGTCGTAGTCGTGCACATGCTCCTCGAACAGCGGGTCGCGCGGCTGCGGCTTCCTGTACCAGGCCGTGTTCATCTGGAACGCACCGGGGACCGTGTCGGCGTCCATCCAGAGAATCCGCGTCGCGAATTTCTTGTACAGCTCGCGGAATTCCGGCGGGATCATCGCCGGCTCCCGCAGGGTCTGCACGATGTATTTTCCGTATTCGCCGTCGGTGTTTTGAACAATCTGCGCCATGTCTTTTTCCTTCCTCGCTCAAGCGAAAATAATGTCTCTGTCAAAGAGTATACAGGATTCCGGCGGGGCAAACCGCTATATTTTTTTGCCCTCGTGCAACAAAATGAGCGGGGGCTTTGCCTTGACGCCGCCGAAGCGCCCATCATATAATCAAATGGAATTTGTTTGTTTCGACGCAACGAGGTAGTTTTTTGCGCATATATCTGTTAGCCGATTTCGGAAGCACCTATACGAAGGTCACGGCCGTCGATTTGGACGGCGAGGCCGTGCTCGGGCGCGCGCAGGCGCCGACCACCGTGGGGACGGACATTTCGCTCGGCTTCGAGCAGGCGCGGGCGCAGCTCGTGCGGGAGACGGGGCTCGACGAGGCCGCCGTCTGCGGGCGCTTTGCCAGCAGCAGCGCGGCCGGCGGGCTGAAGATCGCCGCGATCGGGCTCGTGCCGGATTTGACGCAGAGCGCGGCGCGGCGTGCCGCTCTCGGCGCGGGGGCCAAGGTCATCGGCACCTACGGCTATGAGATCGACGAAGCCATCGTCCGCGAGATCGAGGAAAAGGACTGCGACATCGTCCTGCTCTGCGGCGGGACGGACGGGGGCAACAAAAACGTCATCCTGCACAACGCGGGGATGCTCGCGCGGTCGCGCGTCGCCTGTCCGATCTTGGTCTGCGGCAACCGCGTCGTCAGCGAACGCATCCGCGAGACGCTCGAACAGGCCGGAAAGAAGACGTATGTCACAAAGAACCTGCTGCCGACCGTGACGGAGATGGACATCGAGCCGGCACAGAGCACGATCCGCGAAATCTTCATCGAACACATCATCCACGCGAAGGGTTTCGACAAGGCAAAGGGCCTGTTCGACCGGCCGATCCTGCCGACGCCGAAGGCGTCGCTGCTCGCCGCGGAGCTGCTCGCGGACGGCACGCAAAACGAGCCCGGCATCGGCAGCCTATTGGTCGCGGAAGTCGGCGGCGCGACGACCAACATCCATTCGGTGACGGGCATCGTGCCGTTTACCTGGGACACGGTCGTGCGCGGCCTGCCGGAAACGCGCGTCAGCCGCACCGTCGAAGGGGACCTCGGCATCCGCTACAACGCGCGCACGATCTTCGAGCTCGCGGGCGCGGAACGGCTCTCCGCGCTGTCGCGCGCGATGGATCCGGCGGCGGAAGCGTGCGATCCGGACGCGTATACGCGCCGGTTGGCCGGGGATGTGTCGTACGTCCCGCAAAACCGGGCGGAGAGCCTGATGGACGCCGCCCTCGCGGCCTGCGCGGTGGACATCGCGACGGAGCGGCACGCGGGTACGCTGAAGACCGAGTTTTCCGCCGTGGGAGAGGTACACATCCAGTACGGCAAAAACCTCTGTCCCGTGCAAAACGTCCTCGGGACGGGCGGCATCTTCAAATACGGCGTCCGGCCGGAAACGGTGCTGGCCGCCGCGCTGTTTTCGGAAAAGGCACCGTGGAGCCTGAAGCCGCGCGCGCCGCGCGCGTATTTGGACGCGGACTATTTGTTTTACGCGGCGGGGCTGCTCTCGCAGGAGCATCCGGACGCGGCGCTGCGGATATTGAAAAAGCATTTGATCGCTATGGAAACAGAAAGGAAAATGTACGATGGAAACTGAACGAAAATTGTCATCCTTCGTGTACGACACGACGTACGCGGATCTCGACGCGGAGACGCGGGAGACGGTCAAACGGGAGATGATCGCCTTCTACGGGGCGCTCATCGCGGGCAGCGTCACGCCCGCGGCGGCCGGCGCCAAATTTGCCTCGGATATGGGCGGCAACGAAGAGGCCACCGTATTTATCACGGGCGGGAAGATTCCCGCGCAGCACGCGGCCTTCGCCAACGCGGCGATGGGGCGCGCGCTCGACATCGACGACCACATCGGCCCCGGGGCGCACATCGGCGCGGGCGCGATGCCGGCCGCCCTCGCGGTGGCCGAACTGCGCGGCGGCTGCTCCGGCAAGGACTTCATCACGGCCGTGGCGACGGGCGTGGAGACCTCGCTGCGGCTGAAGCTGCTCGAAGAGGACTACGCGGGCTTCGACCCGACGGGCGTCACCTCGCCGTTTGCCGCGTCCGCCGCGGCATCCAAGCTGCTCGGTTTGGACGCGAAGGAAATCTGGAACGCGCTGGGGCTCGTATCCGACCGCGTCGGCGCCAGCTTCCAGCACTACATCGACGGCGTGCTCGGCGGCCCCGTGATGCAGGGCTGGGTCGCGCAGGCCGGCGTGGAGAGCGCGCGTCTGACGCAATACAAGCTCACGGGGACCGTGAATTTCCTCGAGGGCGTGTACAGTTATTTCCACCTCTACGGCAATGACAAGGAAGACATCTCCTATGTGACCGAGGCCCTCGGCAAACAGTGGCATGTGAAAAACCTCAATTTCAAGAAATACCCGAGCTGCGGCCTGACGCAGAGCGGCACGGAGCTGACGCTGAACATGATGGCGGAGCACGGGTTCACGGGCGCGGACATCGAGCGCGTGGAAATCCTCATCCCGCCGTTCACGCACAAGCTCGTCGGGCATCCGTTCAAGATCGGCGAAAATCCGCGCGTGGACGCGCAGTTCAACATCGCGTACTGCGTGGCGAACGCGCTGCTGCGCTCGCCCGTGACGCTCTCGCATTTCGAGGAGCAGCAGATCCGCGACCCGCAGATCATGGACTTCATCAAGACGAAGATCGACGTGATTTCGGAGCCGGCGGTCGGGCGCACGCATTATTCGGCCGATTTGCATGTGCTGACGAAGGACGGCGGCGACTATCGCGGGCAGATCGACATCCCGCCGGGCACGCCGGGCCACCCGATGACGGATGAGGAGCACCGCGCCCGCTTCTACGACTGCGTGCGCGTGTCGGGGCACAAATGGCTCGAGGGCAGGGAAGAGCGCATCCTCGGGTTTTTCGAGACGCTGGAAGAGCAGGCCGACGTGCGCGACATCATTCCGCTGTTCCTGCCGTAGTTTACAGAGAAAGGACACGCCATGACGGGCAAATACGCCATACGCAACAAGAGGCTTTCGGACGAGGAGTTTTTCCGCATCCGCAAGGAAGAGGTGCTGCCGCAGTGGGAGACGAGCCGCGCCGTTGAAAACTTGGACGAGAACATCGCGGCCGCGAAGGAATATTCCGTGGACGCGGGGAAAAACTACGCGCTGAAGCTCGCGGACGCCGAGGACCGCGGCATCCATCTGTTCCAGCCGCAGTTCGGCCAGGGGCTCACGGAGTTCATGCTCGACGGCATGGGGTACGTCGAGGCCAATTCCCCGCTCGTCCCCGTCGGGCTCTGGAACGTCTTCTCCGACTCCTACACGCGGAAAAACAAATACAAGCTCGCCGCGGACGGCATCGAACGCAGCCGCAAGGAAGGCGTGACGATGCTCAACGGCTGGCCCATCGTGAACCACGGCGTGGAAGAGGCGCGGCGCATCAAACGGGAGATCAAGTCCCCGATGTCGCTCAATTCCACGGACGAGGACGGGCGGCTTGCGTCGGAAATCGCGCTCGCGGCCGGCTGGAACGCGTGCAATTGCCGCTCCATCCAGGAAGTGATGGCGCATTGCAAAAACATCACGCTCGAAGAGGAGATCCGCATCAACCAGTACGAATCGCGGCTCGCGGCCATCTACCACGAGCGCGGCGTGCCGCAGAGCCCGCACATCGCGTGCAACCTGACGGGCTACGACAGCTGCGGCTTCAAATCGTTCGTCATGGTCGCGCAGTCGCTGCTCGGCGCGGAGCAGGGGCTGAAGCAGATCTACCTCGAGTTCGGCATCAATATGAATCTCGTGCAGGACGCCGCGATGATGCGCGTCACGAAGCGGCTGTGCGAGGAGTATTGCAAGCGTTTCGGATACGCGGATGTCCGGTTCATCCAGAATAACAATATGTTTCAGGGCGCCTTCCCGCCGCGCCTCGAAGAGGTCAGCGCGATGCTGAGCCTCGCGGTCGC
>JAISTF010000050.1 GCA_031272745.1 Eubacteriales Family XIII. Incertae Sedis bacterium | reverse complement strand
CCGTGGTCAGCGATCCGGCGGTGACGGGAACTGTCTATTTTGCGAAGGGCGGCGCGGCCAAGACGTTTGCGCTTTCCTTTGCGATCGCGACACCGACGGATGGCGGCGAGGACGCGGATTTCTCGGATGTCACCTGGAACGTTGCGAGTGAAGGCGTCGCGCTCGGCGCGGTCACCGACGACACGCTGACGATCTCGGTCGCGGACGAGCTCGGCACGGGCACCGTGACGGTCGGCGCAACGTTCAACAAGACGGGCGTTTACAACATAATCCGTGTGACGCCGCTGACGATTTCCGTCGAGGCGGTGGATACCATCGTCTTTGACGGGCCGCTCACGGCAACGGCGGACAGCACGAGCGCGGACACGACCGTGAATCTGCCGACGGTGAAGAACGCCATCGGCGCGGTCTCCTATGCGCTGACGTCCATCGAGCCGGAGGAAGCCTGGGGGCGCATCACGTTTGAAAACGGCAAGATTAAGGTTGCGAAGGACGCGAACGCGGGCAGCTATGCCGTGACCGTGACGGCGACTGACAGCAAGGGCTTCACGACGGAGCCGACGACGATTGCTTTGACCGTGACGAACGCGAACGACACGAAATACGCGGAGCAACTCGCGAAGTTGCAGGACATCGAGGATCAGATCAAAGTGGTGACGGACGCGCTCGCGCTGCTGCCCGAGGGCACGGTCGACGCGTCGTATCTCGCCGCGCTCGCGACGTTCGCAAGCGTGACGGATCCGTATGAAGCAATGTGGAACAACGGGAGCCCTGTGATGGATGCGTCTGTGTTGTCTGGAGTCACGGACATCATCAATGCCATCAATGCGATTGATCCAAGCTATGCTGCGTATACGGGTACAATTGCTGAGATCGTCGACGCGGCTGGAAAATACTTGACAGGTTCTATCGACAAGACAACGTTCAACGAGGGCACGAAGATTAATCTCGGATTCTTCCAGATTATGATTCCTTCGCTTGCGAGCGCGTATGTGGACATCATCACAACCGCGTGGGACGTTTTCCAGGGGCAGATCGCGCCGGTGACGAATTTGGTCAATGCCGCGACGGACTTCTCGGACTTCGTCACGGGGACGGACTATGCGGGGCTGACGGACATCCAAAGCGTCAACGCGTACATCCAGAATTTCTACGCGAAGTATGCGGCGCTCGATGACGCGCTGGTGGCGTTCAAGGATTCCGGCAGCATCTTTGTCGGGCTGATCGACGGCATCCTTGCGAACATGGACGACCTCGTCGGCGTCGGCCTCGGGCTGGCGGATTCGGTCGGCGGGCCCGCGCTTGAAGCGATTTTGAACCCGTATATCGACCAGTACATCACGGATGCGGCGCTCAATCAGGCGGTCAAGGGTTATGTCAGCGAGGCGTTTTCGGCGGTGTCCGGCACGCTGACGGAGTATGCGGGCGAGCTGCCCACGGATTTGACGCTCGATGACATCCTCGGTTATTCGGCCGAGGTGCGCGAGGCGCTGTCGAAGGTTGCGGGCGTGAGCGCGCTGATCACGGGCGCGGTCTCGATGGGCGGCAGCTTCGACCTTGCGGATTATGACTGGGCGCAGATCGACTTGCTCGACGACTACCTGCTCGACATCTACGAAGCGTATCTCGAGTCCGCGGCGACGGCGGCGGGCCCGAACGCGGCTGAGCTGCGCGCGAAGCTCGACGGACTGAAGGATCAGCTCCTCGCGAGCGACGACTTCCAAACGGCGGCGGCGGTCTATGCGGGCATCGTCGAAATCTACGGGTATGTGAACGCGGCCATCGGGTATTTCTCATCCGACCGGCCCGAGCAGGATCTCGAAGCCGTGCGGACGGCGCTCGTCGACACGCTCGACCGGCTGGCCCGGGCCGCCATCGCAGCGGGCAAGGAGCAGCTGGCGGCGCAGATCGAGGCGCTCAAGGCGCAGGTCAGGCAGGCGGCGATCGCCGAGCTCATCGCGCTGAAGGGCGAGATCGAGACGAAGATCGCGGGCTTCATCGAAGATTTGAAGCCGTATATCGAGGCGCTCAAGGAGACCGCGAAGGACGTGTACGACGCGTACCAGACGGCGGTGAAGATTTACAACGACGTGAAGGCGGCCTACGAGCGCGCGGTGAAGGCGTACGAGAAGGCGAAGGAGTTTGCGGCGCACCTCGCCGTGCTGATCGAGACCGCGAACGCGAATCTGCTGAAGGCCATTGACTACGCGAAGCTGACGGCGGCGCAGCAGGCGCAGAAACTGATCGACTCGTATGAGGCGCTGAAGGTCATCGTCGAGCAGTACATCGACGACAAGAATGCGGCGAAGGCTGCGACGAAGGCAGAGATCCTCGCGAAGATCGAAGGCGAGATCGCGAAGCTCGAAGACTACATCAAGAACGGCGCGCTCGAAAGCGACGTGAACGACATCCTCGGGCAGGCGACCACGGCGCTGAACACGATGACGAAGCACGCGTTCACGCTGCTCGACGTGGCGGAAGCCGAGGCGACGCAGTTCGCGAAGGACGCGGCCGCGTTCTTTGAGGGCAACGTCTACCTGCGCATCGCGCCGACGTCGTCGCTCACGCTGACCAGCGATGCGAACAGCGTCGGGTTTGCGGCGAATTATTCGGAAGGCATCAACTACGCCATCGGCAAGGCCAACGCTTGGATCGCGGACACGTCCGACAGGATTCCGGCGATTCCGGCCACGCCCGCGAGCTGGCTCGTGCTGACCGGCGACATCGTGCCCGCAGGGTTCACGTTTGACGGGACGACGCTGACGGCAGACGCGGATCTGTTCTCCTGCGAGAACCGCGCGGACGGCGCCACAGAGAAGACGTACGGGGTGTCGCTCTACCTGACGACGACGCTGCCGCAGCTCAACGCGCTGCTCGCGAAGTTCGGCATCGGGAATATCGCGGCGAACCACTGGTTCAACGTCGTCGTCGAGTTTGACGCGCACACGCCGGGCGAGTGGACTACGGTCACCGAGGCCACGTGCACGGCAGAAGGCTTGGAGCACACGGTATGCACCGTTTGTGATGTTGAGCTCGAGACGAGAAGCATTCCGAAGATCGCGCATACTCCGGGCGAGTGGACTACGGTCACCGAGGCCACGTGCACGGCAGAAGGCTTGGAGCACACGGTATGCACCGTTTGCGGCGCTGAGCTCGAAACGAGAAGCACCCCGAGGATTGACCATACGTTTGAATGGGTCGTGGCCACGGTACCCACCGCCGTGACGAAAGGTATCGAGAAACAGTATTGTTCCGTCTGCGGTGAAGAAGGTGATGAACGGGAAATCGGCATGATGTCGCTGGCAATCGTGTACCCCGATGAGACCGGATTCCCGACTGAAAAGCCGGCGGATGCGATCACGGGCGCGACGGCGGGCGAAGCCATCGACTTGGTCATCGACGTACTGCCGGACATGGATCCGGTGAAGTGCTGGGACGAGGCCGGCGTGCTCACGCTGGACTTCAAAGTCAACGGCTTGGAGCCGACGCAGGATGAGCGCGACGCGCTTGTCGTGAATAGCGACCTCACAGGCAGGATTGCATGGGAAACGAACAGTTCGAAGACATACGTCATCCCGTTTGAATCCGCTTGGGTGCCGATCACAGTAACGCCGGAGGAGGCCCTCGACGGCAAAGTCATCACTTATGACATCGGCGTGTTTTACAAGGCGAATGGTAGCTATGCTTGGCTGAAGGCGAGCGGTTCAATCTCGCTGGCGAAGGATTTGGCCGACCTGGAAGACCTGATTGACGATGCGCAGGATGCGCTCAAAGAAGTGAAGACGAGCGAAGATGGCGCTGACCTTGATGTGGGTGACAAATGGGTTACGCAGGACGACAAAGGCGCGTTGCAGGATGCCATCGGCAAGGCGAATGAAGTTATTGCAGATCACACGGCAACGCAGGATGAGATCGCCGCCGCACTGGATGAACTGACGGAAGCGCTTGCTGATTTTTCCGAGGCGATCAAGATTGTACAGGCCGATAAAACGAAGCTTGAAGAGACGATCAACGCAGCGACCGAGGCGCTCGCGCAGACGGTGCCGAGCGAAGACGGCGCGGGCGTGCTGAAGGGCGCGAAGTGGGCGAAGCAGACAGTGATCGACGATCTGGTCGGCGCCGTCGGGGACGCGCTGGAAGTCCTTGGGAATTCGCGGGCGACGCAGGACGCGGTCGATGCGCAAACCGATACGCTCGCAGGCGCGATCGACGACTTCACGAGCGCGCTGACCGAGGGCACGGTGGAAGAGGAAGCGGACGAGCCGGCCACAGGCGAAGACCCGGGCAAGACGAACGAGCCGGCCAAGACCGACGACCAGACGAAGACGGACGAGCCGACGACGATCACGCCGGACGACACGCCGCTGACATCGGGCGCAGAGACGCCCGCGGACGTGACGGCCATCCGGTCGGCGCTCACGAAGTACAGCGTCGTGCAGAAGAAGTCGCTCTCGATCCCGATCATCCTCGACCTCGCGGCCGGCGAGACGAAGACGCCGAAGGTGACGGCGGTCTCGTCGAACAGCAAGGTCAAGGTCGTGAGCGCGACGGCGACAACGCTGAAAATCAAAGGCGTGAAGGCGGGCAAGGCGAAGGTCACGGTCACGACGGACGACGGCACGAAGAAGGTGTTCACGATCACGGTGTCCAAGAAGAAGGTCGCGCTGTCCAAGGTGACGACGCCGAAGGCGAAGAAGACCACGACGACCTCTACGAAGAAGACGAGCAAAGTGGCCAAGCTCTCCGTGAAGAACATCCCGACGACGCTGAAGGTCGGCAAGACGAAGGATCTGAAGGTGACCGTCTCCGCGACGGTACCGACGGGCGTGACCGTGAAGTTCGCGTCGTCGAACAAGAAGGTACTGACCGTCGACCGCGCGGGCCGCATCACGGCCCTCAAGGCCGGCAAGTCGAACGTGACCGTGAAGGCAGGCGGCAAGAGCTACTCGTTCACGGTCAAGGTGAAAAAGTAATAATCGTTATTGCGGATGACAACGAAACGGCCCCCTTCGCGGGGGCCGTTTCTGCTATACTGGTGGCATGGACTTCAAATTGGTTTCGGACTATCGGATGATGGGGGACCAGCCGGCGGCGGTGGAGGCGCTGGCGGGCGGGCTTGCGGCGGGCAAGCGGTACCAGACGCTGCTCGGCGCGACGGGGTCGGGCAAGACGTTCACGATGGCCAACGTCATCGAGCGCGTGCAGCGGCCGACGCTCGTCATCTCGCACAACAAGACGCTCGCGGCGCAGCTCTGCGGGGAGTTCAAGGAGTTTTTTCCGGAGAACGCCGTCGAGTATTTCGTGTCGTACTACGACTACTACCAGCCCGAGGCGTATGTCCCTTCGACGGACACGTACATCGACAAGGACTCGGACATCAACGACGAGATCGACAAGCTGCGGCATTCGGCGACGGCGTCGCTGTCGGAGCGGCGCGACGTGATCGTCGTCGCGAGCGTGTCGTGCATCTACGGGCTCGGCGAGCCGGTCGACTACAAGACGCAGACGCTGTCGCTGCGGCCCGGCATGGAGAAGAGCCGGCGCGACATCCTGACAAAGCTCGTCGACATCCAGTACAAGCGCAACGACATGGGCTTCGACCGCGGCGATTTCCGCGTGCGCGGCGACATCATCGACGTGTTCCCCGCGGGCAGCGAGGCGCCCGTGCGCATCGAGCTGTTCGGCGACGAGATCGAGGCCATCAAGGAGCTGAACCTCGTGACGGGCGAGGTGACGGGCGTGCGGCAGCATGTGGCGATCTTTCCCGCGACGCATTATGTGGCCTCGCCCGAGAAGATGGCGCACGCGGTGGAGACCATCGAGCAGGAGCTTGACGAGCGGCTCGCGTGGTTCAAAGGGCAGGGCAAGCTGCTTGAGGCGCAGAGGCTCGAACAGCGCACGCGTTATGACCTTGAGATGCTGCGGGAGATCGGGACGTGCAAGGGGATTGAGAATTATTCCCGGCATATCAGCGGCTTGCCGCCGGGGTCGCGGCCCTATACGTTGATCGATTATTTTCCGGACGACTTCCTCGTCATCATCGACGAGAGCCATGTGATGCTGCCGCAGCTGCGCGCGATGTGGGCGGGCGACCGCTCGCGCAAGCAGGCGCTCGTCGACTACGGCTTCCGGCTGCCGTCGGCGCTCGACAACCGGCCGCTGCGTTTCGAGGAGTTTTTGGAGCTCATCGGGCAGACGGTGTTTGTGAGCGCGACGCCCGCGGAGTTTGAGCGCGAGGCGAGCGGGGGGATCAGCGCGGAGCAGGTCATCCGGCCGACGGGGCTCGTCGATCCGGAGATCGAGGTGCGGCCGACGCAGGGGCAGATCGACGATTTGATTGCGGAGATCGGCCGCGTGACGGCGGCCGGCGAGCGGATGCTCGTGACGACGCTGACGAAGAAGATGGCCGAGAGCCTGACGGACTACCTCGCGGCGGCGGGCGTGAAGGTGCGGTACATGCATTCGGACGTGCAGACGTTCGAGCGGATGCAGATCATCCACGACCTGCGCGCGGGCGTGTTCGACGTGCTCGTCGGCATCAACCTGCTGCGCGAGGGGCTCGACCTGCCCGAGGTGAGCCGCGTCGTCATCCTCGACGCGGACAAGCAGGGCTTCCTGCGCGGCGAGACGTCGCTCGTGCAGACCATCGGGCGGGCGGCGCGGAACGTGCACGGGCGGGTCATCATGTACGCGGACGAGATTTCGCCGTCGATGCGCGCGGCCATCGACGAGACCGAGCGCCGGCGCCGCGTGCAACTCGCCTACAACGAGGCGCACGGCATCACGCCGAAGACCGTCGAGAAGGCCATCCGCGAGGTCATCGAGGCCGTGAAGGCCGCCGAGGCCGAGGACGCCTGGTACGAGGCCCGCGCGAAAAACGAGCTCACGATGAAGGAGCGCAAGGAGTACATCGCGCGGCTTGAGAAGGAGATGAAGGAGGCGGCCGCGGCGTTGGCGTTTGAGCGCGCGGCGGTGCTCAGGGACCGGATATTGGAGCTGCGGTCGTAGGAGGCTTCCCGCATCTCCGCCAAATGGTGTATACTGAATCCTATGGCAAAAGAGCTTTACATCAAGGGCGCAAACGAGCACAATCTCAAGAATGTCGACCTCAAGATTCCACGCGACCGCTTCGTCGTGCTGACGGGGCTGTCGGGCAGCGGCAAGTCGTCTCTCGCCTTCGACACGATCTATGCGGAGGGGCAGCGGCGCTATGTCGAGAGCCTGTCCTCGTACGCGCGGATGTTCCTCGGGCGCATGGAGAAGCCGGACGTCGAGTTCATCGAGGGACTGTCGCCCGCAATCTCCATCGACCAGAAGACGACGCACAACAACCCGCGCTCGACGGTCGGCACGGTCACGGAGATCCACGATTATTTGCGCCTGATGTACGCGCGCATCGGCGTGCCGCATTGTCCGACGTGCGGGCGGGAAATCACGTCGCAGTCCGTGGACCAGATTGCGGACATCCTCGCGGCGTATCCTTCGGGCACCAGGATCACGCTGCTCGCGCCCGTGGTCCGGGCGCGGAAGGGGACGCATGAGAAGGTGCTGGAGACGATCCGCAAGGAAGGGTTTTCGCGCGTGCGCGTCGACGGCGTCATGCAGGTGCTCGGCGAGGATGAGATCTCGCTCGACAAAAACTACAAGCATACGATCGAGATCGTCGTCGACCGGATACAGGTGAAGGAGGGCGTTTTGTCCCGCCTTGCGGAGTCCGTGGAGACGGCGATCGCGCACGGGGAAGGGCTGGTGATCGCGCACATTGCGTGGCCCGCGCACGATGAGGACGAGGAGCGGGTGGAAGAGAAGGTGTTCTCGACGAAGCTCGCGTGTCCCGACCACGGCGTCTCCATCGAGGAGCTCGAGCCGCGCATGTTTTCGTTCAACTCCCCCTTCGGCGCGTGCCCCGTGTGCAACGGGCTCGGGTTCATCCAACAGATCGACCCCGACCTCATCATCACGGACACGGGCAAGAGCGTCCCGGGCGGGGCGCTGGCGAAGGTCTTCGGCAATATGGAGTTTTCCGGGTTCTACCGGCAGATGATCGACGTGCTTGCGAAGGAGCACGGGGTGGACTTGGATTTGCCGTGGGCGGATCTGCCCGCGAAGTTCAAGGAAGAGGTGCTGCACGGGACGAAGGGGCGCCACCTGAAATACACGTACAAGAGCCGCACGTCGGGCCGCACGACGAACATGGACCACCCGTTTGAGGGCGTGCTGACAAACCTCGAACGGCGCTACCGCGAAACGAGCTCGGAGTGGCAGAAGGAGCGCTTGGAGAATTACATGCGGCTTGAGCCCTGCGACGCCTGCGGCGGCAAGCGGCTGAAGCCCGAGGTGCTCGCGGTGACGGTCGGCGGCAAAAATCTCGCGGAGCTGTCGGATATGAGCGTGCGCGCCGCGGGCGCATTCATCGAGGAACTCGCGGCGGGGCTGTCGGAGAAGGACGGCGCGATCGCCTTTCAGATTCTCAAGGAGATCCGCGCGCGGTTTTCGTTTTTGGTCAACGTGGGGCTCGACTACCTGACGCTGTCGCGCAGCGCGGGGACGCTCAGCGGCGGCGAGGCGCAGCGCATCCGGCTCGCGACGCAGATCGGCTCGGCCTTGGTCGGCGTCATGTACATCCTCGACGAGCCGTCCATCGGCCTACACCAAAAAGACAACGTGAAGCTGCTGAAGACGCTGCGCGATTTGACGGACCTCGGCAACACATTGCTCGTCGTCGAGCACGACGAGGAGACGATGGAGGCGGCTGACTACATCGTGGACATCGGCCCGGGTGCGGGCGTCCACGGCGGGGAAATTGTCTGCGCGGGCATGATCGAGGACATCAAGAAGTGCAAGAAGTCCATCACGGGCCAGTACCTGTCGGGCCGGAAAAAGATCGAGGTGCCTTCTGTGCGGCGCGAGGGCAGCGGACAGGAGATTCTCGTGCGCGGCGCCGCGGCGAACAACCTGAAGGACATCGACGTGGCCTTCCCCCTCGGGAAATTCGTCTGCGTCACGGGCGTCAGCGGGAGCGGCAAAAGCTCGCTGGTGAACGAAGTGTTATTGAAGTCCTTGGCGCGGCAGGTGAACCGCGCGCATACGACGCCGGGGCCGCATTTGGGCATCGACGGCGTGTCGCACATCGACAAGGTCATCGACATCGACCAGGCGCCGATCGGGCGGACTCCGCGCTCCAACCCCGCGACGTACACGGGCGTGTTCACGCCGATCCGCGCGTTGTTTGCGTCGCTGCCCGAAGCGAAGGTGCGCGGCTACGGCCAGGGGCGGTTCAGCTTCAACGTGGCGGGCGGGCGCTGCGAGGCGTGTAAGGGCGACGGCATCATCAAAATCGAGATGCATTTCCTGCCGGACGTCTATGTGCCGTGCGAGGTGTGCAAAGGGCGGCGGTACAACCGTGAGACGCTCGAGGTACGCTACAAAGGGAAGAACATCTACGAGGTGCTCGAGATGACAGTCAGCGAGGCGGTGGACTTTTTCCGGAACCACCCGCAGATCAGCCGCTATATGGACACGCTCGCCGACGTCGGCCTTGGCTACATCAAGCTCGGCCAGCCGGCCACGCAGCTCTCGGGCGGCGAGGCGCAGCGCGTCAAGCTCGCGACGGAGCTGTCCCGGCGGTCGACGGGGCGCACGCTCTACATCCTCGACGAGCCGACGACGGGCCTGCATTTCGACGACGTGAAGAAACTCTGCGAGGTACTCGACCGCCTCGTGGACGCGGGCAACACGGTGGTCGTGATCGAGCACAACCTCGACGTCATCAA
>JAISTF010000047.1 GCA_031272745.1 Eubacteriales Family XIII. Incertae Sedis bacterium | reverse complement strand
CGGCGGCGCTCATCGCGGCGATTGGCAAATATCGTCTCCGCGTTGCGGAGCTGCAGATCGAGCAATAGAAGCCCGAGTTGTATTTCCTTCATGACGACTGGGGCATGAAGCACAGCCTGTTCACAAGCCCCGAGGTTTGGCGCGAAATGATCAAACCGCATTATGTGGAATTGTTCGGCTACCTGAAGAGCAAGGGACTCATCATCGTCCACCACGCGGATTCGTTTCTCGAACCGATTGCGGCGGACATGGCCGGGATGGACGTCGACGTATGGCAGGGCGTCCTGCCGCAAAACGACATCGTGCGGCTGCAAAAAGAACTCGCGGGACGCATGACGCTGATGGGCGGCATCGACGCGGCCGTCGTGGACACGCCGACGACGACGGAAGAGGAGATCCGCGCGGAGACGCGCCGCGCCTGCGAGACATACGGGCCCGGCGGCCACTTCATCCCGAGCTTCACCTACGGCGGCCCGGGCGATATGATTTACAAAGCGGGAGACGCCATCATCTCGGATGAGGTCGCGCGCTACAATCGTGAAACATACGGCGCGTAGCGAAAACGAAGCGATGCCGTTTGGGTTATTGAAAAAAGAAAGGAAGAACAAGTCATGTACGCGAACACTGCGGTAAACGAATGGGTGAAGGAGATGGCGGCGCTGACGAAGCCGGATGCCATCGTCTGGATTGACGGGTCGGAAGAGGAGAAGGAGCGGCTCACGGCCGAGGCCGCGGCGAGCGGGGAAATCCTGCTGCTGAACCAGGAGAAGCTGCCGGGGTGCGTCTACCACCGCACGGCGGAAAACGACGTGGCGCGCGTCGAGCACCTCACCTTCATCTGCACGCCGAAAAAAGAGGACGCAGGCCCGACGAATAACTGGATGTCGCCCGAGGAGGCTTACGGCAAACTCGGAGCGCTGTTTGACGGGTCGATGAAGGGGCGGACGATGTATGTCATCCCGTATCTGATGGGGCCGGCGGCGTCGAAGTTTTCCAAGGTCGGCATCGAGCTGACGGACAGCATCTACGTCGTGCTGAACATGCGCATCATGACGCGGATGGGCAAGGTCGCGATGGATTATTTGGACGCGTCGGAAGACCCGTCGGATTTCGTGAAAGGGCTGCATTCGAAGCTCGATTTGAACCCCGAGCGGCGGTACATCTGCCACTTCCCGGCGGACAACACGATCTGGTCGATCGGGTCGGGTTACGGCGGCAACGTGCTGCTCGGGAAGAAATGCTTCTCGCTGCGCATCGGGAGCTACCTCGCGAAGACGCAGGGCTGGCTTGCGGAGCATATGCTGATCCTCGGCGTCGAGGCGCCGGACGAGAAGGTGGACTACATCGCGGCGGCGTTCCCGTCGGCGAGCGGCAAGACAAACCTCGCGATGATGATCCCGCCCGAGTACGCGCGGGAGAAGGGCTACAAGGTGTGGACGGTCGGCGACGACATCGCGTGGATGCGCATCGGCGACGACGGGCGGCTCTGGGCGGTCAATCCCGAGTACGGGTTTTTCGGCGTCGCGCCGGGGACGAGCATGAAGTCCAACCCGAACGCGCTGTTCACGACAAAGAAGAACACGATCTTCACGAACGTCGCGCTCTTGCCGGACGGCACGATCTGGTGGGAAGGCATGGGCGTGGACGCGCCCGCGGAGGCGACGGACTGGAAGGGCAACCCCTGGACGCCGGACAGCCCCGAGAAGGCCGCGCACCCCAACTCGCGCTTCACGGCGCCGGCGGGACAATGCCCGTGCATCAGCCCCGAATGGGAAAATCCTGCGGGCGTGCCGATCTCGGCGATTCTCTTCGGCGGGCGCCGCGCGAAGGTCGCGCCTTTGGTATACCAGAGCTTCGATTGGGAGCACGGCGTCTTCGTCGGCGCGACGATGGGTTCGGAGACGACGGCGGCGGCGGCCGGACAGGTCGGCGTCGTGCGGCGCGACCCGATGGCGATGCTGCCGTTCTGCGGATACAATATGGGCGACTATTTCGGCCACTGGCTGGAGATGGGGAAGAAGATTCCGAACCCGCCGAAGATCTTCAACGTGAACTGGTTCCGCACGGACGACGAAGGGCATTTCATCTGGCCGGGCTACGGCGAGAATTTCCGCGTCGTCAAATGGATCCTCGACCGCGCGAAGGGTTCGGTCGGCGCGGACGAGACCGCGATCGGGTATATGCCGAAGCCCGAGGACATCGACATCACGGGACTCGAGGGCGAGGTGAGCTTGGACACGATCCGGTCGCTGCTCTCGATTGACAAGGAGTCCTGGGCACAGGAGATCGAAAACCAAAACGAGTTTTTCGCGAAATTCGACCGGCTGCCGGACGCGGTGCGGTCACAACAGAAGGCGCTGATCGAGCGGCTGGGGGTTTAACGCAGCGCGCCGGCGCAGGCGCTTGCGAGTTCGTCGATGCTGTTGCAGCGGAGCATGGTCACATGCTCCGCGATATTTTTTGCGTAAGCGGAAAACTGCCGGTCCGGATTGAGCCAGAGGATTTCGCGTACGCGCCCGGCTGCTTCCGCGATGGCGGCTTCCGCGCGCGGGCGGTCCACGGTCTTTGCGTCGGACAGCACGAGCAGAAGCGTCTGTGCGTCGAGCGCGGGGGGCTTTGCGGCGAGCATCTCTTCGAGCGCGCCGCCGATGTCCGTGCCGCGCCGCCAGAGCCCGCTGCTGCGGACATCCGTTTCAAAATGCGAGAGATCCTCGGTGCCGATTTCGCAGACGCCTTCCGAAAAGATGAAGGCGCGCAGTTTGCCGCCCTGCCGCGAGAGGGCGGAGACGAACGTAAGCGCAAATTCCGAAAACCGCAGCATGGATTCCGAGACGTCGCAGAGCACCACGATGCGGCGGCTCGCCGACGGGCGTTTCTTGTAGACGGGGACGAGCGGCACGCCGCCCGTGCGCAGGCTTCGGTGAATCGTCTGCCGGATGTCCGGCATCCCGCGCCGGCCGCGTCTGCGCCTGCGCCGCTCCGACGCGAGCAGGATGCGGCGCACCAGCATGTCGATGAGGCGGAGCGCCTGCGGGACTTCGTCCTCGGTGAGCTCCGAGAGGTTTTTGTGCAGGAGATCCTCGTCGGCGCCGTCCGCCGCGTCCATGCCATAGCCCGCATCCTCGGACAGCCAGCCCGTCGCAATCTTTTTCAGGTACGCTTTCATGAGCGGCAGGTTGCGGTTTCCGTCCTGCGCGTAGCCGAGCATGTTTTTCAGCCAATCGCGGCGGCCTTGCGTGGCCGAGGCAAAGGCTTCCGCGAGTTCCTCGGAGACTTCGTAGCCGTCGAGCGCGTCCTTGCCCGTCTCGATGCGCGCGCGCCGCGCAGCCTCGGCCTCTTCCGCTTCGCGCCGCTGCGCATCCATCACCTCGGCGCCGACGAAATAGGCGTCGAAGGCGCGACCGAAGAGGCGTTGCTCCTTCGGGGATTTTGCGAGCATCGCGCAGAGGCCCGCGCGGACGGTGCGGCGATCCGCGAAGCCCGTGCGGGTCAAAAACGCGGCGGCATCCGCGGTCTCCGCGGGGCCGATCAGCAGGCCGTCTTCGCGCAGGCTGTCAAAGAACGCGACGAGGTTTCGCGCGGGAAGGGACGGGATGGCCATGCTGCTCATGCTTCCCCGGAAAGCGCTTCTTCCATGTCGGCGCGGCCCTTCAGCACGGCGCTGATCGTGGCTTCCTTGGACGCGCGGTCAAGCCGCTTTGCGCCGAGCGCTTCGAGCGCGGCGAGCCAGTCGATCGACTCGGCGATGGACGGCTTTTTCAGGATGCGCGGCTTCTCGCGCAGGGCGGCCACCGCTTCGGCGACGCCGCGCACGAGGGCCTCTTCCGCGTGCGGGAAGCGCGTGCGCAGGATGGCGATCTCCTTTTCCGTGTCCGGATAGTCGAGCCACGCGTAGGCGCAGCGCCGGCGCAGCGCGTCGGACAACGGCCGCGCCCCGTTGCTCGTGAGCACCGTGAACGGGCGCGTGACCGCGCGGATCGTGCCGAGCTCGGGAATCGTGACCTGGTATTCGGCGAGCAGTTCGAGCAGGAAGGCTTCAAACTCCTCGTCCGTTTTGGCGATCTCGTCGATGAGCAGCACGACGGGCTATTCACTGCGGATGGAGCGCAGCAGCGGTCGCTCGAGAAGAAAGTTATTGGAAAAGACGGATTCGAGGTCGGCCTGCGCCTGGATGGCGAGCAGCTGTTTCTGGTAGTTCCACTCGTACAGCGCGCGCGTTTCGTCGATGCCGACGTGGCATTGGAGCCGCACGAGCGGGCGGGCGAGCGCTTCGGCCATCGTCTTGGCGACCTGCGTCTTGCCGACGCCGGCGGCGCCCTCGACGAGCAGCGGGCGGTCGAGCGAGAGGGCGACGAAGATCGCCGCGCACAGGCTTTCGTCCGCGATGTAGCCGTGCTCGCGCAGGGATGCGCGGATGCCGTCGATGGAATGGGTTGTCATGGTCGCTTCTCCGTTTTCAGCAGGGTGATAAAATCGCGCGTCAGCGCGGCGGTCATGCCCCAGATGACGCGCTCCGTTCCGGCTTCGGCGTCCGGCCAGGTGTAGACCATGACCGTCGACCGCCCCGTCCGCCATTTGTAGACGCCGCCGGGGAAGAGTTTTTCTACGGGCAGGTCCGGCGTAGGCTCCGGCACGACGCGGTTTTCGTAGACGTCCGGCTCGTGTTCGAGCAGCCACGCGAGAGGAACGAGGAAGGTCTCCTTGACTTCGGCGGCGCTTGGCCGCGCGGCGGAAAGCGCGTCCGCGTCGAGGACGCCGAGAAACGAGTAGAGCGTGAAGCCGCTGTACGTGATCAAGTAGTTCAGCTCGTGGAGCACGCGCACGGCGCTATCCGGCACGCAGAGCTCCTCGCAGGTCTCGCGCACGGCTGCGGCCTCCGGCGTCTCGCCCGCCTCGACCGCGCCGCCCGGGAAGCTGATCTCACCCGGCTGCACGGCCAGATCGTCCGCGCGCACTTCGTAGAGCACGAAGAGCTCGCCTTCCTTTTCCACGAGCGGAAGCAGGACGGCGTAGTAGCGGTAGTCGCCGACGGGCGCGGGCGCGTGGCCCCGCACGATGGTTTCGATCTCGTCGATGGCGCATGGTTTCATATATAGGATTGTACCATGCGAAGCGGCGCTGCGGCGTGGTGAAGCCTCGTCGCCCACGCGCGCCGCCCTCACTCCGACTCGCGCTTTTCGTCCGCGAGGGCTTCCATGAAGCCGGCGGTGATGATGCCGCTCGGCAGGGCGATGAGCGCGATGCCGACGATGGAGCTGACCATCGAGACGAGGCGGCCGCCGACCGTCGTCGGGTAGATGTCGCCGTAGCCGACGGTCGTCAGCATCGACACGGCCCACCAGACGGCCTCGAAGAAATTGTCGAAGCGCTCCGTCTCCACGTTGAACATGATGAGCGCGGAGATGAAGATGTAGCCGACCGCGAAGACAATGAGCGAGAGCAGCAGCCGCGCCTGTCGGCGGATGACGTTCGCGACGAGCCGGAAATTGCGGGAATAACGCAGAGCTTTGAAGACGCGCAGCGCGCGGATGACGCGCATGAGGCGCAGGAGTTTGTACGTGCCGCCGATGACGCCGAGGCCCGGCAGGATCGTCACGAGGTCGATGATCGCAAACGGCGTGACGGGGTAGAGCGCGTAACTTTTCCTCCCCTTGCCGAGCGCGAGGTCCGCGGTCAGGTACCGCAGGACGTAGTCGAGGATGAAGAGCGTCACGGTCACGGCGTCGATCACATGGAAGGCGGGATGGTCGCCTTTGAACAGGAGCGGCACGAGGCTCACAAAGATGGCGGCCATCATCAGGACGTGATAGGCCGTCTGCGCCGGACTGCTCCTGTCCGTCGGCTCAATCAAATGATAGATGCGATGCTTCCAACTCTCCAAAGAACACCCTCTCTGTTTCCCTCTCCTGCATTATATCGCATATGAAGGGGATTTGGAATCGATTGAGAGAATACTTCAAGGCGGCAAGAATATTGTAGGTTACTGTTCACACCGCTGCTCGATCCCGCCGCTGCAAAAAAATATCCCCGCGCCGCCGCGATTTGTGGTATGATGACGCATACACATCGTTCGCTGCGGATCAGGGAGGGAAGTTCGGTTTTGTGGTACGCGGAGCCAATCGGCTTTGGCAAGAGGCTTATAAGGGGTAAAGAAACCGGGCTTATTCAAAAAAATTTCATCACGCCGTCGTTCAGCCGCTTTCGCAATCATAAGGGGAGGGCATTCTGATGTCTGCAAAAAACACGCTTCATTCAATAACGGCTTCGCGGCTCGTCGCGCTGCTGCTATGCGCGGCGCTCGTATTCACGACCGTGGTCACGGCAGGGACGCAGTCGGCCTACGCGGAGGAGGCCAGCACGGGCACAGGCTCGTCGGAGTCGACCGGCTCGGAAGAGGGCGACCGCACCACGGCCATCGAAGTGCCGGTGGCCTTTGTGGAAGAGGGGGCGGACACGGATGCTTCGGGCGGGGCATCGGGTGCGACGACGGGCGAAGCTTCTGATGGTGCGACGGAAACGCCGGCAAACGACCCTGCGGGCGAAGCGGCCGAACCCTCCGGTGAAGCATCCGGCGAAGCGCAGGAACAGGCGGACACCCCGGCTGGCAAGGAGTCGCGCTCGTCCATAGCGCCGCAGGAAGTCGCGCCGCTCGACAGCATTTTCGCCGGCGTGAACACGCCGGCTTCGGATTTCAGCTTCAAGCCCCTGAATGGAACGTATGCTCTCTTGGAAGGATATTCAGGAAGTGACACCGTGATTGTGCTGCCAACTCACAGTTCGGATGGTCACATCGTCCAAGAAATTGAAGCCGGCGCGTTTCAAAGCAATACAAGTTTGCAGGCGGTCTTGATTTCAGACACCATTGAAATCATCGGCAACAACGCGTTTTCCGGTCTTTCGGCCTTGACGCAGATCGGGTTTGGCAACTGTTCGGACGACACGGTCATCGGAACGTCGGCCTTCCAAAACTGCACAGGCCTGACGGCCATCACGATTCCCGGCACGGTGACCAGCATCGGCAGCCAGGCGTTCCGAGGCTGCACGGGCCTGACATCCGTGACGCTTGGCGAGGGGCTGCTGACGCTTTCGAGCCAGGCGTTCCAAGGCTGCACGGCGCTGGCGGAGATCCACCTGCCGGACAGCCTTCAGACGACGGGCTACGGCGTGTTTGCGGGGTGCACGAACCTCGAGGACGTGAACTACCCGGCCGGCTGGGCGACGGCGAGTTCGACCTCAATGAGCGGAGGCAACTACGCGATTTTCGGCGGCACGAAGGTGAAGAGCATCGAAGTACCGGAGGGCGTGACGGCCATTCCCGCTTACGCGTTCGCGGGCTGCGCGACGCTGGAGCAGGTGGCGCTGCCGGCGTCGCTGGAGGGCATCGGCAACTACGCGTTCTACGGATGCACCGGGCTTGAGGAAATGGACGTGCCTTCGGGCGTGGCGGCCATCGGGAACTACGCGTTCTCGGACTGCACGGGCCTGGGCGCGGTGACCTTGGCGGAAGGGCTTGAGTCGATCGGGAGCGGCGCGTTCTCGGGCTGCACGGG
>JAISTF010000041.1 GCA_031272745.1 Eubacteriales Family XIII. Incertae Sedis bacterium | reverse complement strand
GCACGCCGTAATGCTTCGCCGCGATGGCCAGGAGCGACGTGCCGATCTTGTTGGCCGTGTCGCCGTTGGCCGCCACGCGGTCGCAGCCCGTGAACACCGCGTCCACCGCGCCCGTCTGCCTGAGCGCCGAGCTCATAATGTCGCAGAGCACCGTCGGCCGCATCCCCGCCGCCGCGAGCTCGAACGCCGTCAGCCGCGCCCCCTGGAGCAGCGGCCGCGTCTCGTCGCAGTAGATTTTGAAATCATACCCGCGCTCATGCCCGAGGTACATCGCCGCCGTCGCCGTCCCGTACTCGACGGTCGCAAGCCGCCCCGCGTTGCAATGCGTGAGCAGCCCCATGCCCGGCTCGAGCAACGTGAGCGCATGCTCCCCGATGGCCTTGCACACCCGCACATCCTCGTCGCGGATCTCCGTCGCCTCTTTCAATAACAATGCTTTCACGGCCGCCACGCCTTCGCTCCGGTGTTCCGTGACGACGCGCGTCATGCGGTCCAGCGCCCAGAAGAGGTTGACGGCCGTCGGGCGGGACGTGGCGAGATAGTCGGCCGCGGCGAGGCAGTGCGCCTCAAAGGCGACGTAGTCATCGGGGGCGGGTCCCGCGAAATCCTTTGCGGCAAGATAAAACGCAAACGCCGCCGCCACGCCGATCGCGGGCGCGCCGCGCACGCGAAGCGCCTTGATCGCCTCCCAGATGTCCTCCTGCCTGCCGAGGCGCAGGAGCTTCATTTCATTCGGCAGCAGCGTCTGGTCGATGAGGACGAGCTCGGACGCCTCGTCGTCGAGCGCGATCGTCGGGTAATTTGCAAAATCCTTCATCTATAACAGTCCGTACGCTTCCATCTCGCGCCTGACGCGCGCATAGTTTTGTTCTTCGAGCGGGCAGAGCGGCAGGCGGTATTCATAGGCGCATTTGCCCTGCATCGAGAGCGCGGCCTTGACCGGAATCGGATTCACCTCGCAGAACAGCGCATCCACCAGCGGCTTTGCCTTGAGCTGCAGCGCCGTCGCGCCCTTCGTGTCGCCACCAAGAAATTTCGTCACCATGTCGTGCGCGTCCTTCGGCGCGACGTTGGCGAGCACCGAGATGACGCCCTTGCCGCCGGCGCTGAGCAGGGGGACGATCATGTCGTCGTTGCCCGAATACAAATCGAAACCTTCCGGCGCGCGGCGCGCGATCTCGACGACCTGCGCGATGTTGCCGCTCGCTTCCTTGATGCCGACGATGTTCGGAATCTTCGCGAGCGCCTCCGCGTCGTCCGGCGTGATGTTCATGCCCGTGCGCCCCGCGACCGAGTACAGGAGAATCGGCAGCGACGTCGCCTGCGCCATCGCCTCGAAATGCAGATACAGCCCCTTGCGGGATGTCTTATTGTAATACGGGGTGACGTGCAGCAGCGCGTCCGCGCCCGCCTGCTCCGCGCCCTTTGTGAGCTCGACGCCGTGGGCCGTGTAATTGCTGCCGACGCCCGCGACGACGGGAATGCGTTTCGCGATCACCTTCGCCGCGAACCCGATGACGTCGATCTGCTCCTCGTCCGTGAGCGTTGACGCCTCGCCCGTCGTGCCGCAGATCACGATCGCGTCCGTGCCTTCGGCCACATGCCATTCGAGCAGCGCCTCGAGCGCCGCGTAGTCGACCGTCCCGTCTTTGAACGGCGTGACCAGCGCCACGCCCGAACCTTCAAAAATTGCCATCTTGCGTTCCTTTCCTTTCCGCATGGGCGGCGCGTTCTGCGCCTCCCACAATATGATACCATTTTTTTTGCGCTATGCCCTGTTTTTTTCCGCCGAAAGCGGGTATAACGGAAGTATGAAAAACCGTCTTGTTGGAAAAATTTTGGGCATTGCCTTTTTGACCGCATCCCTGTCCCTGAGCCTCGCGGCTTGCGGTGGGGATGACGCCGCGTTTGCGGGCGAAGGCGGGGACGAGCCGGTCACGTCCGCGACCGGCACGGGGTCGGAAGCGGAAGACGGCAGCGTCTCCGGTTTTTTTGATACCGTCAAGGAAAAGCTCGGCGGGGACGGCTCCGTTGAGGACGACCCGAACCTGCCCGACCGCGACCCGACGCCGCAGGTGCTGGAAAACGAAGCGAGCGGCGCGCAGACATTCGGCGACAAAGGCGCGGCGGTCGACTACTCGAACATCGCGGACGGCTATGTGATGGTCCGCTACGACGGGGACAACCCCAAGGTCAAACTGCAGGTGACGAAGGACGGCGGCGAGACCTACACCTATGACGTCCAAACGAACGCGGACTGGGGGGCCTTTCCGATCCAGGACGACGGGCCGTACACGATCGCGGTCTTCCTCAACATCTCGGGCGACCAGTATTCGCAGGCCGCCGCGCAGACGGTGACGGTGGCGCTCGACGACGAGTTCGCCCCGTTCCTGCGGCCGAACCAGTACAGCGATTTCACGGCTTCCTCGGCGGCTGTCGCGCAGGCGCGGGAACTCGCGACCGGCGCGAAGTCCGACCTCAAGGTCGTCGAGAACCTCTTCATGTGGATCCTCGAAAACATCACTTACGACTACGACAAGGCGGCGTCCGTGCAGAGCGGCTACCTGCCGAATGTCGACGACACGCTCGCCACGAAGAAAGGCATCTGCTTCGACTACGCGTCGCTCATGACCGCGATGCTGCGCTCGCAGCGCATCCCTTGCAAGCTCGTCGTCGGCTACGCGGGCGAAGCCTACCATGCGTGGATCAGCGTCTACGTGGACGGCATCGGCTGGGTCGACAATATGATCCAGTTCCACGGCGACCAATGGACGCTCATGGACCCGACGTTTGCGGCCAGCGGCGACAAGGCCGACCCGAACCTCGTGGGGAGCGGCACAAACTACAACCCCAAGTATTATTATTGATGGAAGTGTAAAGAGATGAGGAAGACAAGGACAAACAACATTCACAGAATATGGATCGCAGGCATTTTCGCGCTCGCGCTGCTCGTCGCGACGCCGTACGCGGCGGGGGACATTTCCGCCCTGCGGCCGGCCGCGGGAGCGGCGTCCGAATTCTATGCCTACGCGGCCTCGGATACGTGGACCGTGAAGTTCAACGTGAACGGCGGTGACAAGCTCGCGAAGGCGAAGGCGTCGAAGAAGGTCACGAAGGGCAAGAAATATGGCTCGCTGCCGACGCCGAAGCGGGACGGCTACAAATTCAAGGGCTGGTTCACGAAGAAAAAAGGCGGCTCGCAGATCAAGAAGTCGACGAAGGTGTCGAAGAAATACGGCACGCTCTACGCGCAGTGGACGAAGGGCGACGGCGCGGACGAAAAGGACGCGCCTGACCGCGACACGACGCCGCAGGTGCTCGAAAACGTAGCGAGCGGCAGCGCCACCTTCGCGGGCAAGGGCGCGAGCGTCGACTACTCGAACATCGGCGACGGCTATATCATGGCCAGATACGAAGGGGACAACAAGAAGGTGAAGATGCAGGTCACGAAGAGCGGCGGCGGCACCTACACCTACGACATCGGGCCGAACAAAGGCTGGCAGGCGTTCCCGATCCAGGAAAGCGGCAAGTATACGATCTCCGTCTACCTGAACATCTCGGGCGACCAGTATTCGCAGGCGGCCGCGCAGACCGTGACCGCGAGCCTGAAAGACGCGTTCGCGCCGTATCTGCGGCCGAGCCAGTACAGCAATTTCACGGCGTCCTCGGCGGCCGTCCGCAAAGGCGCGGAACTCGCGAAAGGTTCAAAAAAGGATCTCGACGTCGTCGACAAGCAGTTTGTCTTCATCACGAAAAACGTCAAATACGACTATGACAAGGCGAAGACCGTGCAGAGCGGCTACCTTCCGACGCCCGACGAAACGCTGAACACGAAGAAAGGGATCTGCTTCGACTATGCGTCGCTCATGACCGCGATGCTGCGCTCGCAGCGCATCCCGTGCAAGCTCGTCGTCGGCTACGCCGACAAGGCCTACCACGCGTGGATCAGCGTCTACACCGAGGACTACGGCTGGGTCGAAAACATGATCCAGTTCCACGGCGACACATGGACGATGATGGACCCGACGTTTGCCGCGAGCGGGTCGAAGGCGGATCCGAACCTCGTCGGCAGCGGGACAAACTACAGCCCGAAGTATTATTATTGACGATTGACGAACGAGCAAAAATCGTTTATCATTGTAGTAACTGGAAGGTTGAATAAGAAGTAGGACGGACGACACGGGAGGTCAGTATGGCTGGCAAACGTACCTTATCGGCCGAGGAGCTTGCGGCGTTTTCCGCGCAGCTGGCGCTCACGGTGAAAACAGGCATCCCTCTTTCGGAGGCGGTGGTGATTTTGCGCGACGAGGCGGACACGGCGGCGGCGAAGACGCTGCTTGACGCAATCCTCAAGCGGCTCGAAGCGGGCGGCACGCTCGCGGATGCGCTTCGGGACGCGGGCGCGTTCCCCGCGTATATGACGCAGATGGTCGAAATCGGCGAGGCGTCGGGGCGGCTCGACCGCGTGCTCGACTCGCTGCACCGCTACTACGAACGCGAGGACAACATCGGCAAGAGCGCGAAGAGCGCGATCACCTACCCCGCCATCATGCTCATCATCCTCGTCGTGATCATCATCATCCTCGTGACGAAGGTGCTGCCGATCTTCGACCAGGTCTTCGAGACGCTCGGCGGCGAAATGACGCCGCTCGCGCAGGGGGCGATGAAGGTCGGCGAGGCGATCTCGGGCGCGTCCATCGTGCTCGTCATCATCGTCGTCGTCATCGCGGTCATCCTGCTCGTCCTGCGGCTCACGGCCGGCGGGCGCGCGGCGATGGCGCGGATCGGGCAGAAGTTGTTCCATACGCTCGCGGACCGCATGGCCGCGGCGAAATTTGCGTCGGGGCTCGCGCTCATGCTCGCGAGCGGGCTCGACGTCGACCGTGCGCTGGAGCTCACGGAGCCGCTCATGGACAACCCGGAGATGCACGCGAAGGTCTCGCGCCTGAAGGCGTTCACGGAAGGCGGCGGCGCGTTCACGGAAGGCGTCGTGAAGGAAAAAATCTTCACGGGAATGCAGGCGCGCATGCTCACGCTCGGTTTCAAATCCGGCAATCTCGACAACGTCATGGACCAGATCGCGGACGACTACGAGAAGGAAGTCGACGACCGGCTCGACCGCCTCATCTCGGTCATCGAGCCGACGATGGTCGCGATCCTCTGCGTCATCGTCGGGCTGATCCTGTTGTCGGCGATGCTGCCGCTGCTCGGCGTCATGAGCTCGATCCTGTAAGGAGCATCGACGGCCGTGGGCAGGGTTTTCCGACCGAAAAAAACAGCGGGCGCATTGCGCGGCATCGTGTATGCGATCGTCGTCTGCGTCTGCGTCGGCCTCGTGCTTTTCGGCCTGCAGGACCTCGGCCGCACGCAGGAAGACGAGCAGGCCCGCGTCGCGCAGGACGCGATCGTGAAGGCCGCCGTCCAGTGCTACGCGCTCGAATCGCGCTACCCCGAGAGCCTCGCCTACCTCGAGGACAACTACGGGCTCACGCTCGACCGCGAGAAATACGTCTACCACTACCGCGTGTACGGCTCCAACCTGATGCCGGAAATCGAGGTATTTTCTTATGAATAACCGTTCCGGCAGACACTCTTTCAATCTTGTTTTCACGATTTTGCTGCTCGGCATTTTTGCGCTGGCCGCCATCTTTGTCGCGGTGCTCGGCGCCAAGGTGTACGCGAACAGCGCGGAAAAATTGCAGGACAATTTCGACACGCGCACGTCGCTTGTCTATCTGACGGAGAAGGTCCGCACGGCGGGCGGCGGCAGCGTGGAGGTCATCGCGCTCGACGGCACCGGCGACACGGCGCTCGTCATCCCGCAGGAGATCGACGGCACGGTCTACGAGTCGTGGATCTATATCTATGAAGGCGAGCTCTGCGAGTCCGTCATCGCGCAGGGATCCCAGATGCTGCCCGCGGCGGGGCAGAAGATCATGCCGCTGAAGTCGTTCATGGCGGCCGCGGACGAAGACGGCGTGACGATCCTCGTCGAAACGGCGAGCGGCCGGACGGCGGACGCGTTTGTCGGCAGAAGGACGGACGCATGAAAACGAGGAAGGCGATGAAGGCATCGAAGTCCGCGATCTTCCTCTTTGAGCTGATGATCGTGATCCTCGTTTTCACGATCGCGGCGGCGGTCTGCGTCAAAATCTTCGTGAGCGCGTATTCGATGAGCGAAGAGTCGCGCGCGCTGACGATGAGCGCGACAATCGCGGCATCCGCCGCGGACGTCTTCAAAGCCTCGAACGGCGGAGACGACGAGGCCTCGTATTTTGATGAAGACTGGAATCCCGTCATGGACGAAGCAGACGCGTATTATTCCGTGGAAATCGAGGATGCGGGCCGCACCGATCAGCTGCTCAGCGCGACCGTGAACGTGTACGCGCGCGGCGAGGGCGCGCCGATCTACACGCTCGACGTGGAGAAATATGTAGGTTGAGGGGGCGCGAGGACTGATGGCAAGGACCGCAAGCGGGCAGAGAAGGCAGTCGTTCGGGACGTCGATGGGCGTCTCTTCGGTGATCGCGATCCTCGTGATCCTCGTGCTCGTCGTGTTCGCGGCGCTGTCGATCACGACGTCGAAGGCGGACCTCGTGCTGTCGCAGAAGACGGCGGACGGCGTGCAGGCGTTCTACGCGGCGGACTGCACGGCCGAAGAGATGTACGCGCAGGTCGCGGACGCGGCGAAATATTCGGGCGAGGGCTGGCAGGCGGCGCTCGACGAGGACTATACGTTGTCGGCAGGCGAGGACGGCGGGACGCTCGTCACGTATTCGGTCGACATCGACGAAAACCGCGCGCTCGACGTCGCGCTGTGGGTGTCGGACGGGCCGGACTTCGCCGTGGAGCGGCGTCTGTGGCAGGTCGTGCCGACGGGCGATTGGGAGCCGGACGAAAGCCTCGAGCTGTTCCAGCCTTAGGCGGGCGCGGCGCGGGCCTTAGTGCAAGGAGAGATGATGGAACTGGTACTCGATACGATTTTGCGGGAAGCGGCGGCGAAGGACGCGTCGGACATCTATCTCGTCTCGGGCAAGCCGCTGTCGATGAAGGTCGGCGGCGTGATCGAGGAGATGACCGAGGAGCGGCTCATGCCGGACAATACGGAAGACCTCTTGCAGGAGATCTACGGCCTTGCGCACGGACGCAACATCGCGCGCGTCGAGGAGACGGGCGACGACGACTTCTCGTTTTCGCTGCCGGGTGTGGCGCGGTTCCGCGTGTCGGCGTTCAAGCAGCGCGGCACGCTCGCGGCCGTGATCCGCGTCGTGGCGTTCGATTTGCCCGATCCGGCCAAACTCTCGATCCCGCCCATCGCGCTCGCGCAGGCCCAGCGCAAGAAGGGCCTCGTGCTCGTGACGGGCCCGACGGGCAGCGGCAAGTCCACGACGCTCGCGACGATGATCGACGAAATCAACAAGACGCGCAACGCGCACATCATCACCTTGGAAGACCCGATCGAATTTCTGCACCGGCACAACAAGAGCATCGTGAGCCAGCGGGAAATCTCACTCGACACGCAGAGCTACGTCGTCGCGCTGCGCGCGGCGCTGCGGCAGGCGCCGAACGTGATCCTGCTCGGCGAGATGCGCGACTCGGAGACGATCGACATCGCGATGACAGCGGCGGAGACGGGGCATCTCGTGCTCTCGACGCTGCACACGGTCGGCGCGGCCAACACAATCGACCGCATCGTCGACGCGTTCCACGCGAACCAGCAGGGGCAGATCCGCGTACAGCTCGCGATGGTGCTCTCGGCCGTCATCAGCCAACAACTCGTGCCCGAAGTGGGCGGCGGCATCGTGCCGGCCTTCGAGGTCATGATCGTCAACGACGCAATCCGCAATATGATCCGTGAGAGCAAGATCCACCAGATCGACGGCGTCATCACATCGTCGGCCGCCGACGGCATGATCACGATGGATGCGAGCCTGCTGAAGCTCTACAAGGACGGCGTCATCACGGACCTCACGGCCATCGCCTACTCGACCCAGCCCGAACT
>JAISTF010000169.1 GCA_031272745.1 Eubacteriales Family XIII. Incertae Sedis bacterium | reverse complement strand
CCCCTCGCGGCCGATGATGCGGCCCTTCATGTCGTCGCTCGGCAGCGGCACGACCGAGACCGTGATCTCCGCGACGTGGTCCGCCGCGCAGCGCTGCACCGCGCCCGTGATGATTTCGCGCGCCTTCGCGTCCGCCGTGTCCCGCGCCTCCTGCTCGAGGTCGCGGATGAGGATCGCCGTCTCCTGCCGCACGTCCTTCTCGACGTTGCTGAGCAGGATTTGCTTCGCCTCTTCCTTCGTATAGCCGGAAATCTTCTCGAGCTCCACGTTCTGGCGGCCGATCACCTCGTCGAGCTCGGCCTCCTTCTGCGCGATGGTCTGCTCCTTGCGCGCGAGGTTTTCGCTGCGCTTCTCGATCTCCTCGGTCTTCCGGTCGATCTTCTCTTCCTTTTCGATCAGCTTGCGCTCGGATTTGGAAATCTCGAGCCGCCGCTGCTTGATCTCCTCGTCGGTCTCGCGCTTGATCTTCAGCGCTTCGTCCTTCGCTTCCAGGACCTGCTCTTTTTTGATGGACTCCGCGCGCTTCTCCGCGTCGAGAATCAGGTTTTTCGCGGTCTGCTCCGCGTTTCCGATGGTTTTCATGCCGACATTCTTGCGGATGATATATCCAAACAGAAGCCCGACCACCGCCGCAACGGGGATCAGGATGATCCATAACAAATTCTCTATTTCAAACACCTCCTCAGTGATCCACAAACTTGGTTGCAAACAATCTTTACTATTATAATGTTTTCCGGCCCCCGCGTCAAACGACCTCGAGGAGCCTGTCCGCAATCTTTTCAAAATTGCGTTCGATGTAGTTGCCGCGCTGCATCACGATCGGAATCCCGCGGTTCGCCGCGAGGTGGATCGCGTCGTCGGACTGAATCACGCCGACGAGCGGCACCTTCATGACGGCAGAGATTTTCTCGACGCCCGGCAGCGCGCCCGTGCCCATGTACTGCCGGTTGACCTTGTTGATTACGTACACGCGCTTGGCGATGCCGCGCGCGCGCAGCGTCTGGTCCATCATGTCCGCGTCGCGCAGCGACACGTATTCCGGCGTCGTGATGATGACGGCCGCGTCCACCGCCGTCGCGGCGAGGTGCAGCTCGCGGTTCACGCCCGCGGGCCCGTCGACGATCACGATGTCAAACTGGTCCTTGAGTTGCCGGTACAGATCCGCGACGTGCGACTCCACCGCGTTGAACTTCTCCTTGCGCTGCGTCGTCGCGAGCAGATACAGGTTTTGCATCCGGCGGTCGCGCACGAGCGCCTTCGACAACGGCACGACGCCGTTGAGCACGTCGGCCGCGTCAAACACCACATTGTCCTGGAGCCCGAGGTAGATGTCGAGGTTGCGCAGGCCGATGTTCATGTCGACGAGCGCCACGCGAATGCCGCGCTCCCCGTAGACCGCGCCGAGGTTCGCCGTGAAAACCGACTTGCCGACGCCGCCCTTGCCCGATGACACAAAGAGAATCTTGCCCATTTCCTAAAGCAGCTTCCTGTTTTTGAGGCTCACGTATTTCCCCTTTCCAATAACGATATGGTCCAACACTTTGATGCCCAGCAGTTCCCCTGCGTCCCGCAGCCGCTTTGTGAGGGCCACGTCCTCCTCGCTCGGCTCCGGATGCCCGCTCGGATGGTTGTGCACGAGCACCACGCCCCAGGCGCCGCGCTTCACCGCCGGCCGGAACACGTCCCCGGGGTCGACGCCCACGCCACACAGCCCGCCGCGCGCGATGAGTGCGTCTCCGATGCGTTCGCCCTTTACGTTCAGCAGCACGCTGTAGAAGCATTCCTGCCGCTCGCCGCAGAGCCTCGCCTCGTACGTCCCGGCGATGTCCTCGGGGCCCAGCATCTTCTCCCTGCGCGCGCCGGCCGCGCCGGCCGCCCGCCGGCCGATCTCCGCCGCCGCGAGGATCCGCGCGGCCGTCGCCGTGCCGATGCCCTTGACTTGCACGAGCTCCTCCGGCGTGCACGCCGCCAGCGAACCGATGCCGTCCTCCAGCGCCGCGAGCACGCGCGCCGCCGGCGACATCGCGCTCTCGCCGCTTGCGCCGGAGCCGATGAGCAACGCCAAAAGCTCCGTGTTCGACAGGGACTCCTTTCCCTGCGCGAGCAGTTTTTCCCTCGGCCGCTCGTCCGCCGGCAGTTCTCTGATCATCGGCATGGTGTCGCTCCTTTCGGTGCCGGCGGGCGACCGTGTGCCGCCCTTACGAACCAATGACCATATTATACCATTTTATTTAATAATTTCAAGTACCCTCGCGAGCACCTCGTCTATGCCGAGGCCGTCCGTCACGATCTCCACGGCGTCCGCCGTCTTCACGAGCGGGTTCACCGCGCGGTGCGAGTCGTCCCAGTCGCGCTTTTCGATGTCCGCGAGCACCGCCGCGTAGTCCGCGTCCATGCCCTTCTCCCGCATCTCCTTCGTGCGCCGCCGCGCGCGCTCCTCCGGCGTCGCCGTGAGGTAAAATTTGTACCGCGCGTCGGGGAAGACGTTGCTGCCGATATCGCGCCCGTCCATGACGACGCTTTTGCGCGCGCCCATCTCCCGTTGCAGGGCGACGAGCCGCGCGCGCACCTCGGGGAACTGCGAGATCCGCGACGCTTCCTTCGTGACTTCCGCCGTGCGGATCAAGCCGGATACGTCCTCGCCGTTCAAAAGCACCCTGCTCCCGTCGAGATCGACGTCAATGCCTTCCATTTGAGAATCCAAGGGCGTCCCCCGGAGCGAAGCGAGCGCCACCGCCCGGTACATCGCCCCCGTATCCACGTAGTCAATCCCGAGCCGCTCCGCGAGCAGCCGCGCGATCGTGCTCTTCCCCGCGCCCGAAGGCCCGTCAATCGCGACCACGAAATGCGCCGCGTCCACGTTATTGCTTTTTCCGGCGGGTCTTGCCATAATCGAGCAGCTTCTCGACTTCCTCGCGAAAGCTCTCCGCGTCCGTGAACTGGCGGTAGACCGACGCGAAGCGCACGTACGCCACGTCGTCGAGCTCGCGCAGATGCTCCATGACGTACTCGCCGATGATCGAGCTGTCCATCTCCTTCAGCATGAGGTTGGAGAGGCCCTTTTCGATGTCGTCGACGATTTTTTCGATGACGTCCATCGGTACGGGGCGCTTCTCGCACGCCTTCAGGATGCCGCCGAGCACCTTGCTGCGGTCGAAGGGCTGGCGCGTGCCGTCCTTCTTCACGATGATCAGCGGGATCGCTTCGATTTTCTCGTACGTCGTGAACCGGCGGCCGCATTTCTCGCATTCGCGGCGGCGGCGGATCGTCTGCCCCTCGCCCGTCGGGCGGCTGTCGATGACCTTCGTGTCAGGGTTGTCGCAATAGGGGCATTTCATCTTACAGGGCTTTTTTCGCCGTCTCGCAAAGTTGCGCGAAGCCGGGCGCGTCGCTGATCGCGAGCTCCGAGAGCATCTTGCGGTTGATGACGACGCCGGACTTCTTCAGCCCGTCCATGAGGCGGCTGTACGACAGGCCGTTCATCCGCGCGCCCGCGTTGATGCGCGCGATCCACAGCCGGCGATAATCCCGCTTCTTCTGCTTGCGCCCGACGTACGCCGACGCGAGCGACCGCATGACCGCCGGGTTCGCCGCGCGGAAGACCTTGCTCTTCTGCCCGTAGAAGCCCTTCGCCAGCTTCAGTATTTTCCTGTGCCTCTTGTGGGCGTTCACGCCCTTCTTTACTCTTGCCATTTTCTACACCTCTTTATCATCGATTTCGCTTACTTCGCCTACTTCGCCATCGCGCGCTTGATGCGTTTGAGATCCGCGCCCGACAGCAGCGTCGCCTGACGCAGGCCGCGTTTGCGCTTCGCCGTCTTCTTGTTGAGGATGTGGCTCTTGTACGCCTTGTTCCTCTTGGCCTTGCCGCTCGCCGTGAGGCGGATGCGCTTCATCGCGCCGCGGTGGGATTTCATCTTGTTCTTTGCCATACTGTTTCCTCCTTTGACTTTCTCCTACAAGTCCATCTCTTCCGACGGACCCTTGGGTTTCTTTTTGACCGGCGCCTCCGCGGGCTTCGCCTTGGGGGCCGACTCCGCAGGCGCGGGGGCTTCTGTCGTGGCCGTCGCGTCTGCGACCGGCGCGTCTTCCGCCGCCTTCTCCTTCTTCGGCGGCACCGGCGCCACGACCATCGTGAGGCTGCGCCCTTCCATCGCCGGCGCCTTCTCCGGAATCCCGTACTCGCGGATCATATCCGCGAACCGGTTCACCACCTCGTAGCCGCGCTCCGTGCGCCCGCGCTCGCGTCCCTTGAACCGAAGACTCACCTTCAGCTTGTCGCCTTCCTTCAGGAACCGGATCCCCGCGCCCGCCTTCACCTCGAGGTCGTGGCTGTCGATGAACGTCGAAAGCCGGATTTCCTTCACCTGGATGACCCGCTGTTTCTTCTTGGCCTCCTTCTCGCGTTTCTGCTGGTCATAACGGTACTTCCCGTAGTCCATGATCTTCGCGACGGGCGGGTCCGCGTTCGGCGAGATGAGCACGAGGTCAAACCCCTTCCGATCCGCCAGATCGAGCGCCACTTCGCGCAGCATGATGCCCGCCTGCTCCCCGTTCTCGTCGATGATGCGCAGCTTCTCCGCGCGAATCTCCGTCCCGACGGGGTTGCCCTTTTTGACCGGGGCCTTTTGATTTCCTCTGATGATCTGCGTATACCTCCTTCTTTCGATGCCCGCACGGGGCGTATTCTGCGAAGACAAAAAGCGGACGCAAACGTCCGCTTCACCACGTTTCCTGTATCAACCTGCCTGCCTGTGCCGACGAGGTGAGAAGCGAACCCTTCTGCTTTGTTGTCCTCCCGCGCGTCCCGATGTCCGCGCACCGTCTATTCTAAGCCAACACAGCCGTCCTGTCAACAACCATATTTTCCCATTGCTCGATAACGCTGAACGCCAGCCATGCCCGTCCGCCTTTTGTCAAGCCGGCATGCCCCTGCTTTCGCGGTATTGGCGCGGCGTCACGCCCACGATCTCGCGGAAGACTTTCGTGAAATAACTCTGCGTGCAATACTGCATGTAGTTTGCGATGTCGGAAATGCTGAGGTTTGTGTGGCGCAGCAGATGCGTCGCCTCCTCGATCTTTTTGCGGTTGATGTAGTCGGTGATTGCGTAGCCCGTCTCCTCGCGGAATTTCTTCGAGACCGTGTGGCGCGAAAAGCCCGTCAACTCGGCGAGCTCCGACAGCGAGATATTTTTGTGCAGGTTGCGCGAGATGTAGGCGACGCATTTCTGGACGGTCGGCGTATAGTTTGGCGCGTCCATGCTCTCGGCGACCTTGCGGCAGAAATGCAGGCCCATTTTGTACGCGAGCGCCATGATGTCCGTGCCGTTGTCGAGCGCGTCGCAACGCCGGCAGTACACGTCCGCGATCGTGCGCGCGACGTCTTCCTCGACGCCGCCGCAGATGGCCGCGCGCACCGAGAGCGCCACCATCGTGATGAAGAGAAATTTCTCCTGCTGCAGCGGGTCGTCGCTCATGCGGCCGACCTGCCCCTGCATCGGCATCTTGATGAAACGGATCAGCGACTCCTCGTCCCCGCGCTCGATGGCCGACAGCGCGATCTGCTCGTACGCCATCGACGTGTGGAACTCCTCGTGCTCGCGCACGGAGAAGAGCTCCTTCGCGATGCCCTCGTCGATCTCCGGCCCAAACTGCGCCGAGGCCGCGTTGACCGCGATGATGTCCTCGGCCGAATACGTTTCCTGTGTCAGGATTTCGAGCGCCGTCGCAAACACCTTCGCAAACTGGTGGCAGGATAGGACCGGCGCCGTCGACAGGACGTACCGCAAATCCTCGTCGCGCGCGGACAGCCTTCCGGCCGCCCCCTCCGTCCGTACGGGCCCGAGGAACAGCGCGCCGCCGTCCTCGAGCCGCGCGATTCCGACGCTCAGCCCGTCCTCGACGTCGAAGATCAGGGGATGCCGCTCCCCTTCGCGCTGCGCCTCCGCGTCCGCCATGCACTGCGCCATGAACGCGAGGAACGCGTCGCTCGCCTTCGGCACGCAACAGACCACGGCGCCCCGCTTGTCCGTCACGCAGACATGGATTCCTGTCAACGCGTAAATCCGCTCAACATTCTTGAGCCTGTCCCTTTTGGCCATCCTTCCTACCCCACACCGCCATACCCGATAAAGCTACGGCATTTTTTTAGTGCTTCGGACTGTTTTTCCGACCGGCATCCGCACCAGTCCATCCACGCCCATTGTACCCCCCAGGGCGTGCGCTGTTATATCATTATTATACAATAACTATAATGAAAGTTTCTATTGTGGAATTATTTTTATAAACAATTTTTATACAATCTCCCCATTAACGCGCTTCGCGGTAGCGGCGCGGCGTTTCACCGATGACGCTGTGGAAAATCTTCGTGAAATAGCTCTGCGTGCTGTATTTCAGATACGACGCGATGTCGGCGAGGCCCATGTCCGTGTAGCGCAGCAGGTAGGTGGCTTCCTTGACCTTTTTGCGGTTGATGTACTCGGGGACCGAATAGCCCGTCTCCTGGCGGAAGCGTTTGCTGACCGTGTCGGGCGAGAGGCCGATGTAGGCGGCGAGGTCCGAGAGGCCGATGTCCTCGTTTACGTTTTTCGCGATGAAGCTGCAGCAGCGCGCGACCATCGCCGAGTATTTCGGGCGGCCGAGGCCCTCGGCCACGCGCGTGCAATAGTCCATGCCCATCTTGTACGCGAGGGCCAAGATGTCCGTCGGGGTGGACAGCGTGTCCATATGGCGGCAGTAGGCGTCGAGCATCGAGCGCGCGACTTCTTCGTCGAGGCCGCCGCGAATCGCGGCGCGCGACGCCATCGTGATCATCGCGAGGAACACGAATTTCTCCTGCTGCGTGGGGTCGTCGGAAAGCTGGCCGAACTTTCCCGTCAGCGGCATCGTGTAGAAGCGTTCGAGCGCGTCGACGTCGCCCGTCTCGATGGCCTCGATCGCGACGTTTTCAAAATACGTCGAGGTGTGGAAGTCCTTCAGCTCGCGCGTCTGCAGGACGTCCGTGACCGTCTGCCCGGTGATCTCGGGATCCCAGTAGCGGTCGGACGCGTTTTGGTCGAGGATGTCCACCTCGGATACGGCCTCGTCCGTCATCAGTTCTACCGCGCAGGAGATCGCCTTTGCGAAATGCGCGGCGGTCATCACGGGCACGCGTTCGAGATGGTTGCGGAAGCTCCCCTTTCCGAGGAGACCGCTTTTCACTTCCTCCTGCCGCTTCTCGAAGAGCTCGGCGGGTTGCTTCATGTTTTGTATGGGGCCGACGACGAGGATCTCGCCCTCCTTGAGCAGGGCGATTCCGAACGAAAAGCCGTTTCCGATGTCGAGGATGACCGTGCGCACCTTGTTTTTGAAATAGCTCTCGCCTTCGGACAACGCACGCTCCGCGATCTCGTCGGGAATCAAATCCGCGTACAGCGATTGATGCACGCGCTCACGCTTTTCGTTCATGACGCAATAGTCAAGCCCGATCAGCCCAAACACCTGATCCAATACCCTCATCTTATCCAATTTCTCTCCTCCTGAGTTTCTCCCCCCTTAAACCGTCCTACTGCTTCCCTTTCCCTTCGCCGAGCTTGCTGCGCACGGCTTTCCTGCGCTTGTTTGCGCGGCTGACGACGAGGCGGCGCGTGACGTCGGACTGAACGGATTCGATCGCAAACGTCTCGAGCTTGTTGATCTCCACGCGGATCTCGTCGGCTTCGCGCGCGGAGACCTTTCCGTCCGCGATGTGCTGCGCAAGGATTTCGCGTTCGAGCGCAAACCCTTGCAGGATTTCGCGGTTGTATTCTTCGTGCAGGCGCTGCTGCAGCGACTCGCCGTAGGCGCGCTCCATGACGGCGGTCGCGACTTCGACGCGCTCCTCGACGAGGCGCGACAGGATCTTGTCGTCGCGCTTGCCGTATTTCTTGTCGATCTCGTCGGCGATCTCTCCCGTGTTCGCCCAGAAGATCTCCTGTATGCGGCGCCCGCTGACCTTGTCCATCGCGCCTTTGCGCATGGCGTCCGCGGTCTTGCCGCTGAGCCGGAGCTGGAACCGCATGCGGTTGACGTAGCGCCGGAGCGCGGTGCCTTCCTGCATCGCCGCCGACACCGCGAAGAGGTGGAAGTACACGGCGTATTCGTCCTGGGTGATGTCCCCGTTTTTCCGCTGTTTTTCCAGCAGCGTCATCTCGCGCGCGATGAATTCGCTGCGCAACGTCTGCGCGAATTTGCGCTCGTCTTCGCCGAAGTCCTCGTACTCGAGCTCGCGGATGCGTTTTTTCAGATGGATGGCGACGGCGTTGGCGCAGGTGTTTCCGGATTTCTCCACGACGGGGATGACCTCTTCGAGGATCGCGATGTGCGCGTGGTTCCGGCGCACGTGCTTCTTCGGTTTGGCGATGACGGGCAGGAGCGACGTCGAGATCACGAGGGAGTAGACGATGACGCAGGCCGTGACGAAGAGCAGAAAGTCGCGGTGGACGAAGACCTTGCCGTTGTCGAAGATGAGCGGCAACGCGAAGGCCGTCGCGAGGCTGACCGTGCCCTTCACGCCGGACAGCGTGAGGATCAGCCAGCTTCGGAGCCGCTCCTTCATCTCGTTCTCATGGATTTCGCGCGCGCCGAAGACGACGCCGACGAAGCGCACGGCAAAGAGCACGCCCGTCGCGAAGAGGCCGACGAGCATCGCAAAGCCGATCGAATACGCGGGCACGAGCATGACGTTCTGGATGATGCGCGGCAGCTGCAGGCCGAGCAGGATGAAGATGAAGGAGTTGAACACGACCGTGATCATCTCCCAGATCGACTTTTTCAGCGTCGTGAACTCGGCCTCGAATTTTTCGAGCTTGTGGATGCGGAACGCCTGCATCGAGCCGGCCGTGACCGCCGCGATGATGCCGGAGACATGGAATTCCTCGGCGAGGAAGAAGCACAGGAACGGCGTGAGGATTTCGACGAGCATGAAGGCGGCCGTGTTGCGGATGCCGCCGCGCTTCAGCGTGCGCAGGAAATACTCCTTCACCGTCTCGATGATCCAGCCGACGACGAAGCCGCCGACGCAGAGCAGGAAAAATTCGATCGTCGCGTCAAACAGCGAGAAGGTGCCCGTGACGAGCGCGAGCGTCGCGAAGTTGAACGAGATGACGCCGGACGCGTCGTTGATGAGGAACTCGCCTTTGAGGATGTTCATGATGCGCGCGTCGATCTGGATGCGGTTCGAAACGGTCGCGACGGCGATCGCGTCGGTCGGGCCGAGGATGGCACCGAGCGCGAAGCAGGCCGCGAGCGGCACCTCGGGCACGAGCGAATTGACCGTGAAGCCGATGACGAAGACCGTGAGGAAGACGAGTCCGAAGACCATGAAGATGACGGTCTTGCGGATCTTCCACAGCGCGAGCATGTCCGCCTCCTCCGACTCGCGGAACAGCAGCGGCGCGATGAGCAGGCCCATGAAGAGCTCGGGGTCGATCGTCTCCATCGTCTTCAGCGGCGTGAGCGCGATGACGACGCCGCAGCAGATCTGGAGCAGCGGCAACGGAAACTTCGGCCACGCGCTGTCCATCAGATTGGAAAACACGATGGCGATCAACAGGATGAAGATGAACGTCGTCAATTCCATGTCGCCTATTTTATCACACGGTATGTTATACTTGGCATATGGAAAAACAAATATTAAAAGGAAAAAGTTTTCTCACGCTCATGGACTTCACGCAGGACGAGGTGCGGTATCTGCTCGACCTCGCGAAGGAGCTCAAGGCGCGACGCGCGGCGGGACAGGCCGGCGGGCTGCTCGCGGGGAAAAACATCCTGCTCATCTTTGAAAAGACGTCGTCGCGGACGCGCTGCTCGTTTGAAATCGGCGCGCTCGAAGAGGGGGCGCAGGTCACCTATATCGGTCCGGGCTCATCCCAGTTCGGCAAAAAAGAAAGCGTGCGGGACAGCGCGCAGTTATTCGGAAAATACTATGACGCCATCGAATACCGCGGGTTTGCGCAAAAGACCGTCGAGGACCTCGCGAAGTATTCGGGCGTACCCGTATGGAACGGGCTGACGGACGACGACCACCCGACACAGATCCTCGCGGACCTTTTGACCATCGAGGAGACGCTCGCGAAGCCGCTCTCCGAGGTGAAGGTCGTCTTTGCGGGGGACATCCGCAACAACATGTCCTACGCGTGGATGTACGGGGCGGCGATCATGGGGCTGCATTTCGTGGCGTACGGGCCCGGCGAGCTCGCGCCGTCGGAGTCGGTGGTCGCGCGGGCCGAGGCACGGGCGGCGGCGACGCGCTCGGGCGGGCGCATCGAGTGGGGGTCCGACCCCGCGCTCTTGGACGGGGCGGACGTGATCTACTCGGACATCTGGGCGTCGATGGGCGAAGAGGACCAAATCCCCGAACGCGTGCGGCTGCTGACGCCGTACCGCGTGACGGAGCAGATGTTTGAACGCACGGGCAACCCGAACGCCATCTTCCTGCACTGCCTGCCGTCGTTCCACGACTTCGACACGGCGCTCGCGCGCGAACAGTTCGCCTTGGGCTACGACATCCGCGAGGTGACGGACGAGGTCTTCCAAGGCCCGCGCTCGGTCGTCTTCGAGGAAGCCGAAAACCGCCTGCACACAATCAAAGCCGTCATGGTGGCAACCCTGTCAGACGCGCTTTGAGCATGCCCTTTGAGTATGCCCTTTGAGTATGCGCTTTGCATGCGCTTTGAACATGCCCGCGGGGGCCGTGCTCAAATAATTCGATAATCTGCAATTTGAAACGGCCAAATGGAATTTTTTAGGCGAAATATGGCAGATTTCCGTGTTTTTTGAGCAGAAAATAGCCCTGAAGTCGCGTTTTCTCCCGAAGAATTGCAGATTTCCGCATTTTTT
>JAISTF010000164.1 GCA_031272745.1 Eubacteriales Family XIII. Incertae Sedis bacterium | reverse complement strand
AAGCCGCAGGAAGTCATTGACATACGTGCGGCTGTGAGCAGGCAAAACGAACTCGGTCGCATTCTCACCGAGAATGAGGTCGATGCTTTCATCATAGGCTATCGCTCTGCAAAAGAAGGGTTCAAGAAACGCGGATAGCCCAATACGCGCACACGGTCGCCACGCGCCACGCTCCTCTGAGCCACGCCGCGCCCTCAAAAATTTTTTCATACTGTTTTCAGATAAATATGGTTCCATATTTATCTGAAAAGCGCCTCGTTCCGAGGCTGATTTTCGCTATTCGCGAAACTCCAGTCTCATGCTGATTCTATTTTGATTTTAGTAGTGCTTCAAAATAGAATCAGTATCAAAATATTGCGAATAATATTACAGAGAGGATTGTACCATATTTTTACCCTCACACAAGCCCTTCGATGCTCGCGCGGATGGCGTCCTTTTCGATCACGCGGTCGTGCAGGACGGGTTTTTTGTCGAGATCCCGCAGGCCCTCGGGGACGGGCTGCCCGGTGTATTCCAATAACTGCTCCACAGCGCGGAACTCGTCTGCCTGCGCCGGCAGGCCGAGCACGCGCGCGACGCTGCCCGCAAATTTGTAGGGGCTGGCCGTCGATGCGATGACGGTCGGCGTGGCGTCGCCGGTCTGCTTCAGGTAGTCGAGCCAGACCGCGTAGGCGACGGCCGTGTGCGTGTCCATGAGGTAGCCCTCTTCGTTCCAGGCGCGGGCGAGCGCGGCGTGGGCCTTGTCCATGTCCGCGTAGCCGCCGGTGAAGCCGCCGTCCGCGAGCCCCGCGCGCACCGCGTCGCCGACGTCGTAGAAGCCGTCCGCGTCGAGCGAGGCCATCATGCGCCGCACGTTGTCGGAAGGGCGCTCGCCGCTCAGGTGCCACAAAAGCCGTTCGAGGTTGCTCGAAATCAGGATGTCCATCGACGGGGAATCCGTGAGAATGAAGTCGCGCCGCGCGTCGTAAACGCCCGTGCGCAGGAAGTCCGTGAGGACCTTGTTTTCGTTGGAAGCGCAGATCAGGCGCGCGATGGGCACGCCGATCCGCCCCGCGTACCAAGCCGCGAGGATGTTGCCGAAATTGCCCGTCGGCACGCAGATGTTGATCGGCTCGCCGACGCCCACCGCGCCCGACGCGACGAGCCGCGCCCACGCGCTGACGTAGTAGGCGACCTGCGGCACGAGCCGGCCGATGTTGATCGAGTTCGCCGACGAGAGGCGCATGCCACGCCCCGCGAGCTGCTCCGCAAACGCCGCGTCGGTGAACACGCCCTTCACCGCCGTCTGCGCGTCGTCGAAATTGCCGCGGATGCCGAAGACGTGGACGTTGGCGCCTTCCTGCGTGACCATCTGCCGCTCCTGCACGGCCGAGACCCCGTCCTTCGGGTAGTAGACGAAGATCTCCGTGCCCGGCACGTCCGCGAATCCCGCGAGCGCGGCCTTGCCCGTGTCGCCCGATGTCGCCGTCAAGATCACGATCTTCTTGTCCTCGCCGGTCTTCTTCACGGCGGTCTTCATCAAATACGGCAGGATGGACAGCGCCATGTCCTTGAACGCCGCCGTCTTCCCGTGCCAGAGCTCGAGAAAATGCGCATCGGCAGAGCGGCCCGCCATGCGGTTTTTCGTTATGGAATGCAGCGGCGCGATGTCGGGGGTGTCGAATTTTGCGTCGTAGGCGCCGTCCACGCAGGCCGCGATCTCGTCGGCCGTGAAGTCGGGCAGGAAGGCCGCGAGCACGAGGCGCGCGATGCCGCGGTAGCCGCTCTCCGCGAGGCGCGCCGCGTCGAAATCCGCGCCGACCTGCAGCTCCGGAAACGCGTCGGGCACGTAGAGCCCGCGGTCGGGCGCGAGCCCGCGAATGATGGCCTGCGCGCCGCCGATGCGTTCGCCGTCGCCGCGTGTGCTGATGTAATCCATAGTCAAACCTCCAAAGAAACAAAGTATACCATGCCGATGGTCGGGGGCGGCGGCGGACTCCGCCCGGGCCGTCGCCGTCGCCGTCGCCGAAGCCTTCTCCAACGCGGCGAGCAGGCGCCCGTAGTCGGCTGCTTCGTTGCCGAGGCCCGTCATGCACATGACGAAGTCTTCCGTATGCAACTCGGGCCAGATGTTTTCGCCAACTAAGAAGTCGTGCAGCGCGGCACCGGAGAGGCCGGCCGCGCGCATGTCGAGGTTGAGCTTCGTGCGGTCTAAGCGCGCCGCGGGCCATGCGTCCGTGCCCATCACGCGCAGGCCAGGAATCTGCACGGCGGCGTCATAGAAGCCGCGCAGGTTTTCCGCCCACTCGCGCACGAGCGCGGCACCGTGCTTTTCGAGAATCTCGCAGCAGAGGTCGAGCGAGGCCATGAGCAGGTAGGACGGGCTCGTGCTCTGCATGCACGACAGCCGGTCCTCGAGCCGCGCGACGTCGACGCGCGCCGGGTTCACGACATGGAGAATCGCGCTCTGCGTCAGCGAACCGAGCGTCTTGTGCGTGCTCGCGACGACGATGTCCGCGCCCCGACTCTCGGCCGACGCCGGCAGGAAACCGGGCGCCGCCTGCTCGAAAAATTTCAGATGCGCCCCGTGCGCCTGGTCGACGATGAACGTCTTCCCGTGCCCGTGCACCACGTCCGCAATCGCGCGGATGTCGCTGCATATTCCATAATAATTCGGACTCGGCAGAATCACGGCCGCCGCATCGGGGTGCTGCTCCAGCAGCTTCGCGACGGCCTGCGGGCGGCAAAATGCCGCCCCTACTCCATGAGAAGTCGCATCTACTCCAAGAGAAAACGCATCTACTCCATGAGAGGCCGCCTCGCCATCAAGAGATGCTGTAGGGGCGGCATCCTGCCGCCCGCTCCCGCCCCCGGGCGCGTCCACCGGCATGAAGACGGGCCGGATGCCGCCGAGCGTCAGCGCGCTGAACACGCTTTTGTGGCTGCCCCGCGCCATCAAGAGCTTCCCGCCGGGCGGCACGCAGGCGAGGATGGCGGCCACGATGCCCGCGCTGCTGCCGTTCACGAGATACAGGGAGCGCGCCACGCCGTAGAGCGCCGCGTAGCGTTCCTGCCCCTCTTTCAAAATGCCGTCCGCTCGAAACAGGTTGTCCGCGCCCGGAATCTCCGTGATGTCCCACCGCAGCGCATCGCGCAGGGCCCGCTCATAGCCGAGCCGCCGGTACAGCGCCCCGCCTTTGTGCCCCGGCATATGGAAGGAGACCCCGCCCCGCGCCGCGTGCTGTTCAAGAAATTCCGAAATCCGCATCATGCCTTCCATTATAACCTATGGTATACTAAATTCCATGATGAAACACACACAAAACAAACCCCTTCCCGTTCCTCAGGCGCGCCTCGAGGAAATCGCGGCGGCGTACGGGACGCCGTACTACCTCTACGACGAGGCGGCCATTCGCAATAATGCAAAAACGCTGAACGGCGCTTTTGCGAATGCGGGCTTCGACGGCTTCATCGAGCATTTTGCCGTGAAGGCGCTGCCGAATCCGTTCATCCTCAAGGTGCTCGACGAGGAAGGCATCGGCGCGGACTGTTCGTCGTTGCCGGAGCTGCTGCTCTGCGAGCGCGCGGGCGTCACGGGCGAAAAGATCATGTTCACGTCCAACCAGACGCCGGACGCGGACTTCGAGAAGGCGCTCGCGCTCGGCGCGGTCATCAATCTCGACGACATCACGCACATCGCGGTGCTCGAAGCGCTCGGCGGCAGGAAGCTGCCGGAAGTCTTGTCGTTCCGGTACAACCCCGGGCCGGACAGGGTGGGCAATTCCATCATCGGCAACCCCGAGGAAGCGAAGTACGGGCTCACGCGCGCGCAGCTTTTCGAGGCGTACGACATCGCGCGCAGCAAGGGTGTCAAGCGTTTTGGTTTACACACGATGGTGGCGTCAAACGAGCTGAACATCGAATACCATTTCGACACGGCGCGCATGGTTTTCACGCTCGCGGCGGAGATCCACGAGCGGCTCGGCATCGCGCTCGAGTTTGTGAACCTTGGCGGCGGCGTCGGCATCCCGTACAAGCCCGAAGACGTGGCCATCGACTGGGGTGCGCTCGCAAGCGGCATCCGGGCGATCTATGACGAGATCCTCGGGCAGACGGACGTCAGCCCGGCCGTCCATACGGAATACGGCCGCCCAATCACGGGCCCTTACGGCTGGCTCGTCGCGCGCGCCATCCGCGAGAAGCACATCTACCGCGACTACATCGGCCTCGACGCGTCGATGGCCGACCTCATGCGGCCCGGCCTCTACGGCGCCTACCACCACATCACGGTGCCCGGCAAAGAGGACGCGCCCTTGGACAGCGTCTACGATGTCGTCGGCGGGCTGTGCGAGAACAACGACAAATTCGCCATCCGGCGCGCGCTGCCGCGCATCGACGTCGGCGACCTCGTCGTGATCCACGAGGGCGGCGCCCACGCGCACGCGATGGGCTTCAACTACAACGGCAAGCTGCGTCCGCAGGAACTGCTCCTGCGCCCCGACGGAAGCGTCCTGCGCATCCGCCGCCGCGAGACGCCGGACGACTACTTCGCGACGCTCGACTTCGACGCCCTCGCAGATTTTTCGTAGCGAAAGGAGCACCCCCGCATGAAACCAAACCCCTGCCTTGAAAACATCGCCCCCGGCTACCTCTTCCCCGAGATCGCCAAGCGCCGAAACGCCTACCAGGCCGCGCACCCCGACGTGCGCGTCATCTCCCTCGGCGTCGGCAACACGACCGAGCCGCTGTTCGGCACGATCGCCGACGGCCTCGTCCGCGAAGCGAAAGCGCTCGCAACGGCCGACGGTTATTCCGGATACCAGGATGAGGGGCGCGAAGACTTGCGCAAGGGCATTTCCGCCGCGTTCTACGGCGGCAAATTCGACGCGGACGAGATCTTCATCTCCGACGGCGCGAAATGCGACGTCGGGCGGCTGCAGCTGCTGTTCGGGCGGGATGTGCCCGTCGCCGTGCAGGACCCCGCCTACCCCGTCTACGTCGACGGCAGCGTGCTGATCGGCGCGGGCGGCGCGTATGTGGACGGGCAGGGCTACGCGGGCATCACCTACCTGCCCTGCACGCCCGAAGGCGACTTCTTCCCCGACCTCACGAAGGTGCGGCCCGGCAGCCTGCTCTACATCTGCTCGCCGAACAACCCGACGGGCTACGTCATGACGCGCGCACAGCTGGAGACCCTCGTGTCTTTTGCGAATCACAACGGCTGCATCATCCTCTTCGACGCAGCCTACGCGGAATTCATACGGGACGCGGCCTTGCCGAAGACAATCTTCGACATCGCGGGCGCGGAGACATGCGCCATCGAAATCAATTCGTTTTCGAAGCCGGCGGGGTTCACGGGCGTGCGGCTCGGCTGGACCGTCGTGCCGTTCGGCCTCGCCTACGACGGCGGCGGCAGCGTGAACAAAGCGTGGAGCCGCGTGACCGCGACGATCTTCAACGGCGCCTCGAACGTCGCCCAGGCGGGCGGGCTCGCGGCGCTGTCGCCGGAAGGATTGAAAGAGATTCGGGCGCTCACCGATTATTATTTGGAAAACGCGAAGCGCATCAAGCAGACGCTCGAGGCGCGCGGGATTTGGACGATCGGCGGCGACAATTCGCCGTACATCTGGGCGCGGTTCCCCGGGCGGACGAGTTGGGACGTGTTCGACGAGCTGCTCAACGAGTACCACATCGTGACGACGCCCGGCAGCGGCTTCGGGCCGGCGGGCGAGTCGTTCGTGCGGTTCAGCGCGTTCGGCCACCACGCCGACGTCGAGGAAGCCTGCGCGCGACTGGCGAAATAAATCGCAAAATCGCGGAAACAAAAAGGACAAATCCGGCGTTCGGGGTGCTG
>JAISTF010000137.1 GCA_031272745.1 Eubacteriales Family XIII. Incertae Sedis bacterium | reverse complement strand
ACGCCGGCAAGATGATCTGCGTGACGGGGAAGGTGTAGCTGTACAGCGGCGCCTGTGAAATCATCGTCAGCGAGCCTGCGCAGATAGAAATCGTCTACTGACGCGCGAAGCGGCCCGGCGCGCCGAAGAAGTTTTTTCTCCTCTGCCCTTGAATGAGGGGCGGTCTTGCGGTATACTGGCTATAGAGAGCGAAACGGAGGTGAGCACGCTCCTTGAAAGCGGCAAAGCAGGGACAAAAACGTGATTCAAAAAAACCGGCCTTGAAACAGGCTCGGTTTTTTTCCTTTTATATCAGCAGCAGCAGTGAGTGGGGTAGGCGATGACGAAGTATGTGTTTGTGACAGGCGGTGTGGTATCGGGGCTCGGGAAGGGCGTGACGGCGTCGTCGCTCGGGCGGCTGCTCAAGGACTGCGGGCTGAAGGTGACCGCGCAGAAGCTCGACCCGTACATCAACGTGGATCCGGGCACGATGAATCCCATCGAGCACGGCGAGGTGTTCGTGACGGAGGACGGGGCGGAAACGGACCTCGACCTCGGGCATTATGAGCGTTTCATCGACGAGGACCTCAACAAATTCTCGAACCTCACGACGGGCAAGGTCTACTGGAACGTGCTCATGAAGGAGCGCGAGGGCGCGTACCTCGGGCAGACGATCCAGGTCATCCCGCACATCACGGACGAGATCAAGGCGTTCATCTATTCGGCGGCGAAGACGGGCGGCGCGGACGTCGTCATCACGGAGATCGGCGGCACGACGGGCGACATCGAGAGCCTGCCGTTCATCGAGGCGGCGCGGCAGCTGGAGGCCGAGGTCGGCCACGAAAACTGCTGCTTCATCCATGTGACGCTCATCCCCTATCTCTACGCGTCGCACGAATACAAGAGCAAGCCGACGCAGCATTCGGTCAAGGAATTGCAGTCGCTCGGCATCTTCCCCGACATCATCGTGACGCGCAGCGAGGGGCATGTCGGCGAGGACATCCGGCGCAAGATCGCGCTGTTTTGCAACGTGAAGCCCGAGTGCGTCATCGAGAGCGTGAACATCCCGCTGCTGTACGAGGCGCCCATCATGTTTGAGGACCAGGGGTTTTGCGAGATCGTGCTCGGCAAGCTCGGGCTCGACGTGGGCCCGCCGGATCTGTGCGACTGGAAGGCGATGCTCGCCAGGGTCGCGGCGCGCGACAAGCAGATCACGATCGGGCTCGTCGGCAAATACACGAAGCTGCACGACGCGTACTACTCGGTTGCGCAGGCGCTGTACCACGCGGGTTACGAGATCGGCGCGGACGTCGAGATCAAATGGATCGAATCCGACACGGTGACGCGGGAGACGGCCGACGACATCCTCGGGGACGTCGACGGCGTGCTCGTGCCCGGCGGTTTCGGCGAGCGCGGCATCCCGGGCATGGTCGAGGCGGCGCGGCACGCGCGCGTGGGCAACGTCCCCTACCTCGGCATCTGCCTCGGCATGCAGATCGGCGTCATCGAATTTGCGCGCGACGCGCTCGGGCACGCGTCGGCGAACTCGACGGAGTTTGACCCGTACACGTCGCACCCCGTCATCCACTTGATGCCCGACCAACACGGCAACATCCCGAAGGGCGGTACGATGCGGCTCGGCGCGTACCCCTGCGTCATCGCGGCGGACTCGGCGATGCGCGCGGCCTACGGCAAAGACGAGATTGCGGAGCGCCATCGCCACCGGTATGAATTCAATAATGATTATCGCGCGGCTTGCGAGGCTGCCGGAATGCGCATCGTGGGTCAGTCGCCGGACGGGCGGCTCGTCGAGGCGGTGGAAGTGCCCGCGAACGATTTTTACGTCGGGGTGCAGTACCATCCGGAGTTCAAGAGCCGGCCGAACCGGGCGCACCCGCTGTTTCGGGAGTTTTGCAGGAGCGCGATGAGGCAGAAATATGGGGAGTGATTTTGTGCGCGAGCTCCATGAGGAGTGCGGGGTATTCGGCATTGCGGGGGTGCAGCGGCGGGGCGACGACGCGACGGCGGACGCGGCCGTGTCCACCTACGTCGGGCTCTTCTCGTTGCAGCATCGCGGGCAGGAAGCCTGCGGGATCGCGGTCAACGACGCGGGCGTGATCTCGTGCCGCAAGGGGCCGGGCCTGCTGACGGACGTCTTCACGGACAAAAACCTCGAGAAGCTGAAGGGCGCGTCGGCCATCGGGCATGTGCGGTATTCGACGGCGGGCGGCAGCGACGCGATGAACGCGCAGCCGATCGCGGTCAGCCACATCAAGGGCAACCTCGCCATCGCCCACAACGGCAACCTCGTGAACGCGGGGGCGCTCCGGCAGGAGATCGAACTGCAGGGCGGCATCTTCCACAGCACGGGCGACAGTGAGATCATCGCATACACGATCGTCCGCGAGCGCATCGGCAGCGAGTCCATCGAAGAGGCTGTGAAGAAGACCATGCACCGCATTTCGGGTGCGTATTCGCTGCTCGCGATGAGCCCGCGCAAACTGATCGCCGCGCGCGACCCCAACGGCTTCCGGCCGCTGAGCATCGGCACGCTCGACGGACAGTACATCTTTGCGTCGGAGACCTGCGCGATCGACGCGGTCGGCGGGACATTCCTGCGCGAAGTGGAGCCGGGCGAGATCGTCGTCGTCGAAAACGGCGTGCTCACGTCGTTCGATTCGGGCCTGCCGAAGACCCCGTCGTTTTGCAGCTTTGAATTCATCTATTTTTCGCGGCCCGACAGCATCATCAGCGGCGTCGGCGTCGACTGGGCGCGGCGCGAGATGGGGCGCACGCTCGCGCGCGAATGCCCCGCCGACGCGGACATCGTCGTCGCGGTGCCCGACTCCGGCCTGTCCGCCGCGCGCGGCTA
>JAISTF010000090.1 GCA_031272745.1 Eubacteriales Family XIII. Incertae Sedis bacterium | reverse complement strand
ATGCCTTCCTCGGCGGTTTCGGCGCCGAACACCTCGCGCCCGAACCGCGCCACGCGCGCCGCCTGCTCCTCTGAGCCGTGCCGCAGGAAGTAGGCGAGCATCGCGGGCATGATGACCGCAAGCCCCGCGCCGTGCGGGAAATCGTAGTAGCCCGAGAGCTGCTGCTCCAGCCCGTGCTCGCCCGAAGCGAATTCCGGCTTTCCGACGAAGGACAGGTCGTTGTGCGCAAACGACGCGCACAGCAGGAGCTCCGCCCGCGCCGCGTAATCGTCCGGCGTCTCCACGACCCGCCGCGCAAACTCCACGACCGTGCGCATCGTCGCCTCGCCGAAGCGGTCGGACAGCGCTCCCGCCCAAGGCGTGAAGTACCGCATGACGACGTGCGCGAAGATGTCCGCGCTCCCCGCCGCCGTCTGCGCCGCAGGCACCGTGAACGTCAGCTCCGGATTCAGGATGGCGAACCTCGGCCGGTACGGGTCGTACCAGAGCCCCACCTTGTCGCCCGAGTCGATGTCGTCGACGATCACGGCGCTGCGGCTCGTCTCGCTGCCGGCCGCCGCGATGGTCGGCACGGCGCCGACCGGCAGAGACCGCTTCGGCTGCGCGCCGCGGAAATACTGCCAGAACGTCCCGTCCGCGCCCGGCACCGCGCCGAGCGAAATCGCCTTCGCCGTGTCGATCGCGCTGCCGCCCCCGATCGCGAGCACGAAGTCCACGCCTTCGTCCAGCGCGCGCCTTGCCCCCGCTTCCGCAAACGACCGCCTGGGGTTGGCGTGCACGCCGCCGAGCTCCGCAAACGCCACGTCCGCGCCTTCGAGCGATGCGACCACGCGGCCCAGCAGTCCGCTCCGTTTGACGCTCCCGCCGCCGTAGACGAGCAGCGCCTTCGACCCGCCGTGCTTCTTCACGAGCCGCCCGGCCTCTGCTTCCGCGCCGCGCCCGAACACGATCTCCGTGTCCATCAAAAACGAAAAATTCCCGTACTCCGCCATGTGTGCTTCTCCCGTCCGTTTCGCATAGTGCAATGATGATTCCATAACCATTATAGGCGATTCCCGAAAAAATTTCCCGCTGCTCAAAAAAATGCGGAAATCTACCGTCGTACCCCTGAATCTGCTCAAAAAATGCGGAAATCTGCAAATTTTCGCCCTCGCGGTGCCCTTTTTGGGGGTCAAATTGCAGATTTCCGAACTATTTGAGCACGGGCGACCGGAAGCCGCCCGTGCCGCTCCTACATGCTGTACTTTGCGATGGCTTCCTTGTCCTCTTTGCCGCCGGCCACGTACTCGCCGTCTTCGTCGTAGACGCTGAGCGAGGCCCACATGCCGCGGACGTGCGACTGCTCGCCCTTCGCGAAGGCGAAGGCCAAGTAGATGGCGAAGTTCACCAAGAGCCCGACGCAGCCCGCGGAGAACCCGCCGGCCCAGGTGAAGGCCGCCGACCCCGCGAAGAAGCCCACCAAGGCGACGACGACGCCGGCGATCATGCCGACGAAGGCACCGTAGATGTTGCCGCGCTTCCAGATGATGCCCATGAAGAGCGGCACGAAGGCCTGAATGATGAACTCGTACATCGCGAGCGCGACGTTGTTGAGGTTCGGGAAGTTGAGCGTCGCGATGATGATCGCCACGACGCCGACCGTGAGCGTCGCCACCTGCTGATTTTTCATCTTGCGCAGCGGCGCGGTGTCCGTCTTCGAGATGAACTCCGTGCCGAGCATGACGCCGATCGAATGCGAGACCGCCGAGATCGTGGACATGCTCGCGGAGATCGCGAAGATCGCGACGAGCGCGAGCGCGACCGGCCCGACGTAGGCGTTCGCGATCCAGAACAGGCCCTGCTGGTGGTCGGCCGGAAAGCCGGGCAGCAGGTTGCCGCCGAGACCCGACCACAGGATGCCGCAGGTCACGAGCACGACGAGGAAGGGCGCCACGAAGACGGCCTTCTTGCTGTCCGATGGGCCCTTCGACATGAACATGCGGTTGAAGATCTGCGGCCAGCAGTACGCGCCGAGGATGCCCGTCAGCACGCTGCTCATCCACAGCCCCTCGTGGCCCTTCAGCGAGAGGTGCTCGGGCATGTTTGCCTGGATCATCTCAAAGAGCGGCGTCGGCCCTCCGTATGTCTTCCATATAATAATGAAGAACACAATCGTCCCGACCACCGCAAACGCGATGCCCTGGACGAGGTTGCCGATGGCCGTCGCACGCGCGCCGCCGAGGTAGCTGTACGCGATGACGAAGGCGCTCGCGATCACGGTGCCGATGCGGAAGTCGATGACCGAGTTTGTCGCGACCTGGAAGCAGTAGCCGATCGTGATCATCTCGACGATGAGCCAGAAGAAGTTCACGACGACGACGACGACCGAGAAGAATTTGCTGAACACGCGGTTTTGGTAGCGCAGCCGGATGAAGTCCGTGATGCTGGTCAGGTTGTAGACCTTGCCCCAAATCCACACGTTCGTCGCCATGAAGTACATCGTGATCATGCCGCCGATGGAATAGATGCCGAGGTACAAAGCGAAGATGCCGAGGTCGGCCGCGTTCGCGACCCAGCCCGTGTAGATGGCGCCGACGTACCACGCGCCGACGTACGAAAAGCAGACGAGGATCCAGCCGAGGTTCCGGCCGCCGACCGCGTACTGCTCCACGCTGTCCTGGCTCACATGGAATTTGCGGATGACGAGCGCGTTGCCGATGAGGAACGCCGCAATGATGCCGATGACGAGAGGAGCATTAGTAGTCAATGGTCTCACCCCTTTCCCTTGCGGCCTTCTCGGCCTTCGCGAGCCGGCGGTCCGTGAGGAACATCAGACACAGGCCGACGCAGATCAAAATTTGGATCAATACAATGTTGAACACCGAGAACGGCGCTCCGAGGACGTACGGGTCGATGTGGTCCCAGACAGGCTGGATCGAGACGCCCGTGATGTAGACGATGAGCACGATGAAGTAAATCGCCCACTTCAGGTAAAGCTGTTTCCGTTTCTTTGTCATGGAAATACCCTCTCCTTTCTTCAATAACTATTCCTTGTACAGATTTGCGAACAGCGCGCAGTAAAACTCGCAGGCGCAGCTGTACGTGTCCTTTTTCAGGGGCGCGACGAGTTCTTCGACCGTCTGATAGACGTCGTGGCCCGTGCGCACCTTTTCCCCGCCGATTTTTGCGACGATTTCCGCCTTTGTGACGGGGTAGTCGATCGGCGCCATCGCCTTGTGCATGAAGTGCATGTCGGCGAGGAAGGGGTTGCCTTCGATGGTGTAGAAGTACATATGTGGTTTCTCCTTTCCGGTTTGTGGATTCTGCGACTACGTTCGCTTCGCTCGCTTCGCGCAGAATGACAATGGGGGTGGTTCCGCTTCAATACTTGTACGCGTTGTATGGCATCTCGGGGCGGCCGTAGCCGTCGTCGTCCGGATTGGACGCGCCGCGGTTCTTGTACGAAAACATCGGGTTCGCGTGTACCGCGTGCTTCTGCATGTGGTCGATGATGCCGGGGTACAGGTCCGCCTTGATGACGTACGGGATGCCCGTCGGGGCTTTGACGATTTCCGTGCCGTCCGGGTTGTAGATGCAGCTTTCGCCGAAATAATTGTAGTATTCGTCGATGCCGGCCGTGTTGCAGCTGACGACGTAGACCTGGTTGCAGTAGGCGCCCGCCTTGTTTGTGATCTGCATCGCCTTGTCAAACGGCGCCATGTAGTGCGAGACGCGCACGATCACGTTTGCCCCGTTCACGGCCGCCTCGCGCCAGATCTCGGGATAGTCGCCGTCCGCGCAGATGATGATGCCGATGCGCGCGCCCTTCGGCCCGTTGGCCACGGGGCATGCGCTCCCGGCCTGCGTCGGTTCGCCCGGAATCCACGGGTTCATCTTCACATACTGGTGGACGATCTCGCCGTGGTTGTTCACGAGGATGGCCGTGTTGTCGCAGAAGCGCCCGTCCTTCGGCTTGAGCCACGGGTTGAAGATGCCCCAGACGTTCAGCTCCTTGCATTTGTCCTTGACGCGCTGCACCTGCGGCCCGTCGATGTCGAGCAGGAACTGCGACCATTTGCCCGCGTGGTAGCCCTGGAAGGCGCACTCGGGGCTGACGAAAAGGTCAAAGCCCGGGAAGCCCGCCGAGGCCTGGTCCATGCGCGCGAGGATCTGGTCGACGTTTTGCTCGATCTCGTCCCACGTCGCCGCGCTCTTCGGCGCAAACTGCGACACGACGACGCTCAAAGCCTCCGTCTCGATCTTCCCGTGCAGGGCATAGAAATTTCCAATGTTCATCCTATCTCTCCTTTCTGATTCCTACGACTCATACGCTTTCTTGAACAGATACAAATATTCCTTCGCCGTCACTTCGCGCGGGTTGCTCGGCGTCGAGAC
>JAISTF010000184.1 GCA_031272745.1 Eubacteriales Family XIII. Incertae Sedis bacterium | reverse complement strand
CAGCCCCATGCGCTCCCCGTACAGCTCCACGAACCGCGAAGCCAGCACGGGAATGTCCTCGCGGCGCTCGCGCAGCGCGGGCATGCGGAAGGTGAGGACGTTGAGCCGGTAGTAGAGATCCTTGCGGAAGCCCTTGTTTTCGATGCGTTCGGCGAGGTTGACATTGGTCGCCGCGATGATGCGCACGTCGACGTGCTTCGTGCGGTTTCCGCCGATGCGCAGGATTTCCTTCGTCTGGATCGCGCGCAGCAGCGTAGCCTGGATTTCGATCGGCATGTCGCCGATTTCATCGAGAAACAGCGTCCCGCCGTCCGCGAGCTCAAACTTCCCGGGCGCACCGCCCGCCTGCGCCCCCGTGAACGCGCCGCGCTCGTAGCCGAACAGTTCGCTTTCGACGAGGCTGCGCGGAATCGACCCGCAGTTAATCGCGATGAACGGCCCGCCCGCGCGGGCGCTCGCGTTGTGGATCGACTGCGCGAGCAGTTCCTTGCCCGTGCCGCTCTCCCCGAGGATGAGCACGTTGGAATCGCTCTGCGCCGCGAGCTCGCCGAGTCGCTTGATCTCGACGATGCGCTCCGCGTCCCCGAGGATTTCGTCAAATCGGTATTTCGCCGTGAACCCGCCGGCCTTCGTCACCGCTTTTGTGAACTGCCGCCGCTCCTCGAGGATCAGCACCGTGGAAATCTTCCGGCCGGTTTCGCCCTTGAGGACGGAGGCGGACACGGACAGGCTCAGGCGCACGCCGCGCGCGTTCGTCACGTTCATCTCGCGGTGCGACACGTTCTTGCGGAGCGCTAAGACGTCGAAATCCGACGTCGGGAGATCGAGCAGGTCGCGGATGTTTGCGCCCGCGATCTCCGCGTCGTAGAGCTTCAGCATCGCGGTCGCGCTGCGGTTCGCCTGCGTCACGATGCCGTTGTTGTCGAGCAGCAGAATGCCCTGGGAGAGCGCGCGCAGCGTCTGGTCGAGCGTCTGGTTGGCCCTGCGCATCTCCTCGTACGCGCGCAGCATCTTGAATTCCTTGGAGATGCCGTCAGCCGCGGCGCAGACCATGCCGAGCGTGTGCGCCGTGACCCCCTCGGATGGCCCGATGGCGTCGATGCACGCGATGATCTCGCCGTCCTCGTCGCGGATCGGCGCGGCGGAGCAGACGTAGCCGTGGTGCGGCTCGATGAAATGCTCCGCGCCCCATATCTGGATCGGCAGGCCCGTCGCGAGGCAAGTGCCGATGCCGCAGGTCCCCGAATAACCTTCCCCTCTCCGGCACCCGACGCGCAGCGAGCTTTTTTTTGCACGCTCGGAGATGGGCCCTTCGAGGCCGACAAGGTCGAGTACGACGCCGGTTTTTTCGGTGAGCGCGATCACAAAATCCGACCCGCGCACGAAGCCGTAGAGGTTTTCGATGTAGGGGTGGGCAAGGTCAATGAATTTGCGGTTTTCTCGCAACAGGGAATCCAACGCATCCGGTTCGAGCAGCGTATTGTCCACGGCGAACGGGGAAACGCCGGCCGCCTTGCTGCGCTGCCAGGAGTCGAAGATCTCCCGTCGCAGGCCGACGGGCGGCGCCGCCGGAAAGGGTGTGTCGCCGGCGACGTACTCCTGCCAGCAGGTTTTGACGATGTCGGGCGTGTGCATGCTCATAGGCCATATCATACGCCAAACTGTGCCAATGTCAAGGGCGGGATGGCACAAAATTGGCACAATTCACCGATAGGGATGTGCCAAAGGCGGCATGTGCAGGGGTTGTTTGGGTTGGCACGGATTTTGCTTATTATTTATTTGGTCGTTGTTGTTGTGAAAAGTGAGGAGGTGGCTATGCCAAGATCGGGAATGAACGGCGTCGATTTCGAGATCAACGTCGACTACAGGCGGCTGCGGGCGGACCGGCTCGCGCGCGCGAAAGAAAGTATGAAAAACCATGGAATCCAAGCGCTTGTGTGCTACGACTTCGACAACATCCGCTACATCACGGGCACGCACATCGGCGAGTGGAACCGCAACAAGATGAACCGTTATTGCATCCTCATCGACGGCGTCGAGCAGCCCTATCTGTTTGACTCGGCGGCACCGTCGAAACGGAAGCGCGTCGACTGGCTCGATCAGGACCACATCATGCCCGCGGTCGGCTCGATGCGCGGCTCCATCCCCGAAGATGCCGGCATGGTCGGCAAGGTCGCGGATCAAATCGTTGGTTATTTGAAGGAGTACGGCGTGACCGGCAAGGTCGGCATGGACATCGTCGACATCCCGCTCTACCGCGCGCTCGAGGCGGAGAACGTGGAGATCGTCGACGGGCAGCAGGCGATGCTCGACGCGCGCATCATCAAGACGGACGACGAGGTGCAGCTGCTGAAGATGAGCGCGGCGATGGTCGACGCGGCGTACTACGACCTCGCGAAGGCGCTGCGGCCGGGCATCATGGAAAACGAGCTCGTCGCGATCGCGAACTACAAGCTGTACGGCTGGGGCGCGGAGCTCGTCGAATTCGTGAACGCGATCTCGGGCGAGCGCGGCAACCCGCACAGCCACACGTTCACGAACCGCATGGTGCGGCCCGGGGAAATCATCTATTTCGACATCGGCAACACGTACAACGGGTACAAGACGTGCTATTACCGCACGTTTTCGTGCGGCGTGCCGAACGCGGCGCAGAAGAAGGCGTACGACCTTGCGCTGAAGTGGATCCGCGAGAGCGAGGCGCAGATCAAGGCCGGCAACACGACGGCGGACGTGGCGTCGAAATGGCCGGCGGCGACGGAGCTCGGCTTCAAGAACGAGGAGGAGGCGTTCCTGCTTCAGTTTGCGCACGGGATCGGCCTCGGCCTCTGGGAGAAGCCGATCATCTCGCGGCTGTTTTCGCTCGACAATCCGTTCGAGCTGAAGGAAGGGATGGTGTTTGCGCTCGAGACCTGGTGCCCGTCGGAGGACGGCTCGGGCAGCGCGCGCATCGAAGAGGAAGTGGTCGTCACAAAGGACGGCTGCGAGCGCATCACGAAATTCCCGAGCGACGAAATCACGAGCTGCGGGCTTCCGGGATGCCAGTTCTTATAATGGGAAAGGAGAAGAGAATGGCGAAGTTTGGATGGATCGGCCTGGGCAATATGGGCAACCCCATGTGCCTCAACCTGCTCAAGGCCGGCAACGAGGGCACGGTTTGGAACCGCACGAAGGCGAAGGCCGACGAGGCGGTGGCGGCCGGCGCGGCGTGGACGGATACGGCGAAGGGCGCGGCGGAAGCGGCGGACTTCCTGTTTGTCACGCTCGCGGACGGTCCGACGCTGCTCGACGTCGCGCTGGGCGACGGCGGCTTTGTCGCGGGGCTTGCGCCCGGCAAGGTCGTGATTGAAATGAGCACGATCTCCGTCGCGGAATCGGAGAAGCTCGGCGCGGCGATCGCGAAGACGGGCGCGGCCTACCTGCGCTCCCCGTTGACGGGGTCGACGATCCTCGCGGCGGCGGGTACGGTCGGCATCCTCACGAGCGGCGACAAGGCCGCGTATGACAGCGTGCTGCCGCTGCTCGAAGTCATCGGCGGCAACCTGTTCTACCTCGGCGCGGGCGACCAGGCGCGCGTCATGAAGCTGTCGCTCAACCTCATGATCGCGACGACGATGCAGATGGAGGCCGAGGCGATCGTCATCGCGGAGAAGGCGGGGCTCGACGTCGCGCAGGCGGCGGACATCATCGCGGGCAGCGCGGTCGGCTCACCGCTGACGGGCTACAAGGCCAAGCTCATCGCGGGCGGCGAGTACGCGCCGGCGTTCACGACGAAGTTGATGATCAAGGACCTCAAGCTCGCGCTCGAGGTCGGCGCGCAGTACGGTGTGAAGCTCGAGAGCACGGAGCTCACGAAGAAGCGCATGGAGCTCGCGGTGGAAAAGGGTTGGGCCGAGAAGGATTTCTCAATCCTCACGAAGCTGCTCGAAGAGGAAAGCGGCATTTCGCGGTAATGTAGGGGCGGCATCCTGCCGCCCGATTATGAATGAGGAGGAAAATGAAAATGTCTTTCAAAGCGTATGTGAAAAATTATTATGACATCCAGGTCGCGCAGCCGGTGGCGCATGTGATGGCGCATTCGGCGCCGTTCGCGGGCCCGGCCACGATGGGCTACGACCCGGCGGGCAAGGACTGGACCTACCTGTATTTCTCGACGTGCGAAGTCCTTTGGGGCGGCGCCGCGCTCATGGCGAACCACGGCCCCGCGGACCACGCGTTCTACATCCTCGACGGGCAGGGCTACATCATGATGAACGGGAAGCGCTTCGACTTCCAGACCGGCGACATCCTCTGGTGCCCGGGCAACTGCGACCATGAGCAGTACCCGAAGGGGACGGCGACGCTGAAATTCTTGGTCACTCTGTGCCCGCAGGGCTTCAAGGCGTCCGAGCCCTACATCAAAAACGTCAACGACGTGGACGGCGTCGAGTGGGCGCCCGGCGTCACGGCGTTCACGCTGGCCTCGCCCGAAATCAACGGCTCGCCGACGCAGGAATTCCACATCGTGGATGTGGCACCCGGCGCGACGCTGTCTTTGGACACGCCGAAGTCGGACGTGATCGCGTATCAGTTCCACGGCCAGTCGGAAGCGACCGTCGACGGCGACGTGCTGCCGATGAAGAAGGCCGAAGACGTGCTCGTCTGCCCGATGGGCGCGAAATGGGAGATTGCCAACAAAGGCAAGCAGGCGGTGCGCCTCGCGCTGTCGCTGAGCCCCGCGCGGTAGACAAATCACAAATTTCGCTTGCCTTTGCCGGCGTTTCGTGGTATGTTAGAGCAAGCGATATGGTAGACAAGAGAGTGGGCACGTCCCGCTCTTTTGTTTTGGCGGCGGGAGAGGAGCGTATGAGCGCGGGAAACGTCAGGCAATCGGTCGAGGATATACTGGCTCCGTTTGTTTCGGAAGGCTTCGAGGTGTGGCACGTCGAATTTGCGAAAGAGGGCAAGGAACGGCAGCTGCGCGTCTTCGTCGACAAGGACGGCGGCATCACGGTGGACGACTGCGAACGGGTCAGCCGGTTTCTGTCGGATGCGCTCGATGCGCGGGAGCTGATTGCGGAGGCGTACAGCCTTGTCGTCAGTTCGCCCGGCATGGACCGCGCGCTGCTGAAGGACGAGCATTTCGCGCGATACCTCGGCGAGCCCGTGGAGGTCTCGCTGTATAAGGGCTTTGAGGGTCGCAAGAAATTCGCGGCGCGCCTCGGCGAAAAAGCGGCGGACACGCTCACCGTTATTCCGATAGACGCGACGACGCTCGCAGAGGCGGGGCCGGAGATGCGGATTCCGCTGGAGCTTGTCAGCAAGGTAAATCTGATGGTAGTGTTTTAGAGACGAAGTACAGGAGGAAGCAGAGAAAATCCCATGAACAAGGAATTCATCGCGGCGCTGGATCAGCTGGAAAAAGAGAAGAACATTCCGAAGGAGCAGATCTTGGACGCCGTCAAGCGCGCGCTGGTGTCGGCCTACAAGGGGCGGAACAAATCGGAAGAGGACAACGTCTTCGTCGAGATCGACGACAAGGACGGGACGATCGAGGTCTTCCACCGCAAGACGGTCGTCGAGACGGTCGAGAATCCGGACACGGAGGTTTCCCTCGAAGAGATGCGCCAATACGATGACAGTTACGAGATCGGCGACGTCGCGGAGTTCGATTTCCCCGTCGAGGATTTTTCGAGGATTGCGGCGCAGACGGCGAAGCAGGTCGTCGTGCAGGCGATTCGTGACGCGGAGCGCGGGCAGATTTACGAGGAATACAAGGATCGGCAGGGCGAGATCATCACGGGCACCGTGCAGCGCATGGGCAACGGGACGGTGTATGTGACGATCGGCCGGACGGAAGGCGTCATGCCGGTGAACGAGCAGGTGCGCAGCGAGCGGTATGTGGCCAACGCGCGCATGAAGTTTTACATCGTCGAGGTGCGGGATTCGACGAAGGGGGCGCAGATCTTCCTGTCGCGGACGCATCCGAATCTCGTGCGGAAACTGTTTGAGCTGGAAGTGCCGGAGATCCGCGAGGGCATCGTGACCATCGAGAGCGTCGCGCGTGAGGCGGGGAGCCGCACGAAGATGGCGGTTTCGTCGTCGGACGAGAGCGTGGATCCGGTCGGCGCGTGCGTCGGCAGCCGCGGCAACCGCGTGCAGGCTGTCGTCGACGAGCTCATGGACGAGAAGATCGACATCATCCCGTGGTCGGACGACCCGCTTTCGAACATCATGAGCGCGTTGTCGCCGGCGCAGGCGGAGAAGATCGTCATTGACGAGGAGGACGGGCACGCGACGGCCGTCGTGCCGGATTTCCAGCTGTCGCTGGCGATCGGCAAGGAAGGGCAGAACGTGCGGCTCGCGGCGCGGCTCTGCGGCGTGAAGATCGACATCAAGAGCCATTCGCAGTATTACAGCGTGCCGGAGGAATTGGCGGAGCAGCCGGATGCGGCGCTCGACGAGGACGGGTTCTACAATGTGGAGGATTTCCTGACGGACGAGGATGCGCCGGCGGAAGAGCAGGCGGAGGAAGCAGAGGTTTCGGAAGAGGCCGGGGAAGAGGCTACGGAAGATGCGCCCGCGGAGGACGCTGCGGAAGCACCGGAAGAACCGAAAGAAGAAGCCGAGGAGGAGACGCCGGTTGAAGAGTAAGAACATCCCGATGCGCAGATGCGTAGGGTGCATGACATCCTACCCGAAGGGCTCGCTCGTGCGGTTGGTCGCGCGGGAGGGGAAGCCGACGCTGGATTTCTCCGGACGCGCCGCGGGCAGGGGGGCGTATCTGTGCCGGAATGAAGAATGCTTGGAGAAGGCGATGAAGCGGAAAAATGTATTTTCTTCGCTCGGCATTTCGATGGCGGCCGCGGAGAAGGACAGCTTCCGGACGCAGTTCGCGAAGGCTTGTGCGGGCAAGGAGGTGAAGGAATGTTAGTCAAAGATCTTGCTGCCGAGCTTTCCAAGAGCAACAACGAAGTGCTCGAGAAGGCGATGGAGTTGGGCATTCAGGCGCGGGGGGCGACGAAAAACCTCTCTGAAACGGAGGTGCTGAAAATCCGAAAGGGTTTTGAGGACGGCGGGGACAAAGACCGCCGCGGGCCGCGCCGTATCCGGAAGGCGGATGTGGAGGCGGAGGCCGAGAAGAAGGCCGCCGAGGAAGCCGCCGCCGCCGCGGAGGCGGAGCGGAAGGCCGCCGAGGAAGCCGCCGCCGCGGAGCAGAAGAAGGCTCCCGTGCTTTCCGTCGCGAAGAAATATGTCGACGAGCCGGCGGCGAAGCCGAAGAAGAAACCGGCCAAGGCCGAAAAGGAGGATGCTCCCGCGAAGCCGGCGGAAGAAGGCAAGGAAGAGAAGGCCGCGAAAAAACCGGAAGCGGAGCTTCCCGCCGAGGCCGCCGCGCCGGAAAAGCCGGCCGCGGAGCCTGCGCCCGCGGAAAAGGCGGCGCCGGAGAAACCTGCCGCGGAGAAAACAGAGAAGCGGGGAAAGACGGACAAACCCGAAAAAGCGCAGCCTGCCGCGGACGGAAAGAAGCCGCCCGCGCGCACGGAAGCGGGCGGGGAGCGCGCCAAGCGTCCGCCGCGCGAAGGAGCGCGACCGGCGAAGGACGGCAAACAGGGCGGCGCGCAGGGCCAGGGCCAAGGCCAGGGCCAGGCCGCGAAAAGCGGAACGAAGCAGGGCGAGGACACCGCCGCCAAAGGCAAGGGCAAGAAAAAAGGCAAAGACGCAAAGGCCGGCGAAGCGACGCGGCAGGGCGACAAGAAAAAGGGATTGCGCTCGGACCGTCGGGGCGGGCTCGCGGATGATTTTCGGGGAGCCAACAAAAACCCCATTATTGAAGAAGGGACGCTGGAGAAGCAGCAGCGCCGGCGGGTGCGCCGCCATGTGAAGAACCGGACGGACGGCACGGAAGAAACGGTCCTCGTCGACGTCGCGCCGGGCACCTATGTGGTGACGGTGCCGATCACGGTCGCGGGGTTTGGTTCACAGGTGGAGCGGTCGACGTCGGAGATCATCCTGGCGCTCGTGAAGATGGGCATCATGGCCAACATCAACCAATACCTTGACGATGTGACGGTCGAGCTGCTCGCGGAGGAGCTCGGGATCGATCTCGTCATCGGACGGGACGAGACGGAGGAGAGCGAGGCGGAAGATTTTTCGGAGCCGGACGATGCGGAAATCCTCGAAGAGGATACCGTACACCGCCCGCCGATCATCACGGTCATGGGACACGTCGACCACGGAAAGACGTCGCTTCTCGACGCGATTCGGTCGACGCATGTGACGGAGAAGGAGGCCGGCGGCATCACGCAGCACATCGGCGCGTCGGAAGTCACCGCGCCGAGCGGCGAGCGCGTCGTGTTCTTAGACACGCCGGGGCATGAGGCGTTCACGGCGATGCGCGCGCGCGGCGCCCACGTCACGGACATCGCGGTGCTCGTCGTGGCGGCGGACGACGGCGTCATGCCGCAGACGGTGGAGTCCATCAGCCATGCGAAGGCGGCGGGCGTGCCGATCATCGTCGCGATCAACAAGATCGACAAGGAAGGCGCCAATCCGGATCGCGTGAAACAGGAGCTGTCCGAAAACGGCGTGCTCGTGGAAGAATGGGGCGGCGACGTGATCGCCGTGCCCGTGAGCGCGAAGACGGGCGAAGGCTTGGACAACCTGCTCGAAATGATTCTGCTCCAGGCGGAAGTGCTCGAGCTGACGGCCAATCCGAAGAAGAAGGCGACGGGCACGGTCATCGAGGCGCGGCTCGACAAGTCGAAGGGTCCGCTCGCGACGCTGCTGGTGCTCGACGGCACGCTCACGGACAAGATGAGCATCGTCGCGGGCACGACGAGCGCGAAGGTGCGCACGATGACGGACTTCATGGGGAAGACGATCAAAAAGGCGGGACCGGCGACGGCCGTGGAAATCACGGGCTTCTCGGAAGTCCCGCAGGCGGGCGACGAATTCCACGCGCTGAAGGACGACCGGCGCGCGCGGGAGATCGCGGACCGCCGGAAGATCCGGCAACGCGAGGAGGT
>JAISTF010000115.1 GCA_031272745.1 Eubacteriales Family XIII. Incertae Sedis bacterium | reverse complement strand
GGCATCATCTGCAACAGCCGCAAGGTCGACGGCGAGGCGGAGCTCGTGAGCGCGTTCGCGAAGGAGCTCGGCACGCAGATGATCCACTTCGTGCCGCGCGACAACATGGTGCAGCGCGCCGAGATCAACAAGAAGACGGTCATCGACTACGACCCGACGTGCGGCCAGGCGGACGAGTACCGCACCCTCGCAAAGAACATCGAGAATAATGAAATGTTCGTCGTCCCGACGCCGCTGAAGCAGGAGCGCTTGGAAGAGTTGCTGCTGGAGCACGGGCTGCTCGACGTCGCGTAAAAAAAAGGAGGGAAAAGGACGATGCTAATGGTAAGGGCGATCATCCGGCCGGAGAAGGTCGGGGAGGTCATGAGCGAACTGCTCGACGCGGGCTTCGGCGCGCTGACGAAGATGACGGTCTACGGACGCGGCAAGCAGCGCGGCATGGCCGTCGGGGACATCCACTACGACGAAATCCCGAAAGAGATGCTGCTCCTCGTCGTGAAGGACGAGGACAAGGACGACGTCGTGAAGGTCATCACGCGCAACGCGCGCACGGGCGCCGAGGGCAACTACGGCGACGGCCGCATCTTCATCAGCGAGATCGTCGACGCGTGGACGATCAGCACCGGCAAGCAGGGATTGTAGGGGCGGCATCCTGCCGCCCGAAAGGGAGAAGGGCATGAAAGAGATACAAGCATTCATTCGTGCGACCAAGGTCAACGAAACGAAAGAGGCCCTTGCGGCCGCGGGCTTCCCTGCGTTCTTCGCAAGGAAATGCCTCGGGCGCGGCAAGCAGGTGCTCGAGCCGGACACCGTGAGCCTCGTGCTCGGCACGGGCGAGTTGCCGCGGACGAAAGAGGGCGAGTCGATGACGGAGCCGATCCGGCTCTTGCCGCGCAGGTTCATTTCGCTCGTCGTCGAGGACGACATGGCGGATCTCGCGATCAAGACGATCATCGACGCGAACCAGACGGGGAACCCCGGGGACGGGCGCATCTTCGTGGCCGACATCAAGGACACGTACGTCGTCCGGACGGGGAAAGCAGGGTTATAGGAGAAACCATATGGACGCAAAAGACAAGGTACTCGACAAGTACAGCGCCAAGGTCTACAAAAACCGCAAGGCGCACATCCTCGAAGTGGGCCAGGCCCCCGAGGAGCAGGAGATCGCGGCGAACACGCGCAGCATCCCCGGCATCATGACGAACCGCGGATGCTGCTACGCGGGCTGCAAGGGCGTCGTCATCGGGCCGCTGAAGGACACGCTCACCATCGTGCACGGTCCCATCGGCTGCTCGTATTACGCCTGGGGCACGCGGCGCAACAAGGCGCGCGCGGACGAGGGCAGCTTCACGCAGTATTGCTTCTCGACCGATTTGCAGGAGACGGACATCGTCTTCGGCGGCGAGAAAAAACTGCGTCAGGCGATCAAGGAAGGGCTCGAGCTGTTCAAGCCGCGGGCGCTGATGATCTGCTCGACCTGCCCCGTCGGCCTCATCGGGGACGACATCCACGCGGTCGCGTCGGAGACGGAAGCCGAGTACGGCATCCCCTGCATCGCGTTTTCGTGCGAGGGCTACAAGGGCGTCAGCCAGAGCGCCGGCCACCACATCGCCAACAACGGCATCATGCGCAAGGTCATCGGCACGGGCGACAAGATTCCGCGCGTGAAGCATTCGGTGAACCTGCTCGGCGAGTACAACATCGGCGGCGACGGCTGGGAGACGGAGCGCCTGCTGAAGCGTGTCGGCTACGACGTCATCGCGGTGCTGACGGGCGACGGTTCCTACGAGGACCTGACGAAGGCCGACCGCGCCGAGCTCAACCTCGTGCAATGCCACCGCTCGATCAACTACATCGCCGAGATGATGAAGACGAAATTCGGCACCGACTGGGTGAAGGTGAATTTCATCGGCATCGACGCGTCCATCCAGTCGCTGCGCGACGTCGCGGAATACTTCGGCGACGAGGAACTGAAAAAGCGCACCGAGGAGGTCATTGAGGATGAACTCGCGGAAATCGCGGAAGAGCGGGATTATTATAGAGAGAAACTGACGGGCAAGACCGCGGCGCTCTATGTCGGCGGGTCGCGCTCGCACCATTATCAATATTTGCTGAAGGATTTCGGCGTGAAGACCGTGCTCGCGGGGCATGAGTTTGCGCACCGCGACGATTATGAGGGGCGGCGCGTCATTCCGGACATCAAGGAGGACGCGGACTCGAAGAACATCGAGAGCATCACGGTCGAGCCGGACAAGGAGCGCTACGAGGACAAATACACCGAGGCGGAGCGCGAGAAGCTGCGCAAGGTGATTCCGCTCGAGGATTACAAGGGCATCATCCCCGACATGGAGGCGGGCGGCGTGGTCGTCGACGACCTCAACCACTACGAGACCGAGGCGTTTCTCGCGGAGCTGAAGCCGGACATCTTCCTGTCGGGCGTGAAGGACAAATACATCCTGCAGAAGAGCGGCGCGGTGTCGCGACAGCTGCACAGCTACGATTACAGCGGGCCTTACGCGGGCTTCCGCGGCGCGATCAATTTCGCGCGGGACATCGCGATGGGCATCTACGCGCCGGCGTGGAAATACGTGACGCCGCCGTGGAAGACCGAGCCCGTGCTGCAGGCGGCGTTTGTGAACGACACGCCGGAGCCGGAGACGGCGGACGCGGCGGACGCGCCCAAAGAAAGCGAGGTGACCAATGCTTGACCTGACCCCGAAAGGCGAATACGAACGCACCGCGTTGCGCATCAATCCCTGCAAGACCTGCCAGCCGGTCGGCGCCATGTATGCGGCGCTCGGCGTCCACGGCTGCATGCCGTACAGCCACGGCTCGCAGGGCTGCGCGTCGTACCACCGCACCTTCCTGTCGCGGCATTTCAAGGAGCCGGCCATCGCGGCGACGAGCTCGTTCACCGAGGGCGCGTCCGTCTTCGGCGGCGGGTCGAACCTGCGCACGGGCGCGCGCAACGTCTTCGACGTGTACAATCCGGAGATCATCGCGGTCCACACGACCTGCCTCTCCGAGACGATCGGCGACGACATGAACGCGTACATCCAGGACCTCGACATTCCCGAAGGCAAGCATGTGATCCATACGAACACGCCGAGTTACGTCGGGAGCCACATCAACGGGTATTTCAACATGATGAGCGGCTTCATCCGCTACCTGTCCGCAAAATCGGAAATCCATAACGGACGCGTCGCGGTCTTTCCGGGCTTCGTCAATCCCGGCGACATGCGGGAGATTCGTCGTATGGCGAAGGCGATGAAGACGCCGATCACGCTGTTTCCCGATACGAGCGGCGTCATGGATGCGCCGATGACGGGGCATTTCGCGATGTACCCGCAGGGCGGCACGCCGCTCGGCGACGTCATCGGGCTCGGCGACTGCATGAAGACGATCGCGCTCGGCGAGCTGACGAGCGAGGAGCCCGCCATCGAGCTCGAGCGCAAATGCGGCGTGGACTACGATTTGCTGCCGCTGCCAATCGGCATCGACGCGACGGACCGCTTCCTCATGACGCTTGCGAAATCGTTCAACCGCGACGTCCCTTACGAGCTTGAAGAGGAGCGCGGGCAGCTCGTGGACGTGATGCTCGACGCGCATTTCTACCTCGTCGGCAAGCGCGTGGCGATCTTCGGCGACCCCGACACGGTGATTGGGCTGACGGCGTTCGCGCTGGAGCTCGGGCTCGTGCCGGCCTACGTGCTGACGGGCACGCCGGGCGAGCGGTTTGACCGCCGCGTGAAGAAGCTGCTGGCGGCGGCGGGCGTGGACGAAGAGACCGTGCGCGTGAAGAGCTCGGGCGACCTGTTTGAGCTGCACCAGTGGATGATGGACGCGCCCGTCGATCTCATGATCGGCACGAGCTACGGCAAGCAGATTGCGAAGGCGCTCGACGTGCCGTTTGTGCGCGCGGGCTTCCCGATTCTCGACCGTTATGCGCATCCGTATTTCCCGATCGTCGGCTACCGCGGCGCGCTGCGGCTGTTCGAGCAGATCGCAAACGCGGTCATGGATCGCCAGGATCGCGACTGCGCGGACGAGGACCTCGAGGTGGTGATGTAGCCATGAAGACGTCGATACTCGAAGAACGCCAGAAATCCATCGGTGCCGGCGGTGCGGGCCGCGGCCTGTCCTGCGACCAGGACTCCGTCTCCGGCAGCGTCTCCCAAAGGGCCTGCGTCTACTGCGGCGCGCGCGTCGTGCTCAATCCGATCACGGACGCGTTCCACATCGTCCACGGCCCCATCGGCTGCGCGAGCTACACCTGGGACATCCGCGGCAGCCTGACGAGCGGCAGCGAGCTCTACCGCAATTCGTTTTCGACGGATTTGCAGGAGCGCGACGTCGTCTTCGGCGGCGCGAAGAAACTCGCGGCTGCCATCGAGGAGATCGTGGCGGACTACGCCCCGAAACTCATCTTCGTCTACGCGACCTGCATCGTCGGCGTCATCGGCGACGACGTGGACGCGGTCTGCCGTGACGCCGAGCGGCGTTTCGGCATCCGCTGCATCCCCGTGAAGTCCCCGGGCTTTTCGGGAAACAAGAGCTTCGGATACAAGATGGCCTGCAACGCCATCATGGAACTCATCTTGCCGCACCGCCTCTCCGAAGAGGCATATCAAAAAGAAGCAACCGGCGTCAACATCCTCGGGGACTACAACCTGGCGGGCGAGATGTGGATTATTGAAAATTACCTCAGGGAGATCGGGGTGCCGGTCCATGCGACGGTCACGGGCGACGCGAGCTACGAGTCGCTGATCTCCGCGCCGCGGGCCGCGCTCAACATCGTGCAGTGCGCGGGGTCGATGATCTACCTCGCGGGGCGCATGGAGGAGGAGCTCGGCGTGCCGTACGAGCGCGTGAGCTTTTTCGGGGTCGAGGACACGACGGATTCGCTGCTGCGCGTGGCGCGCAGGGTCGGCGGGCCGGACGCGGAAGACCGGGCGCGGGCGTTCTGCGCGCGGCGGGCGCGGGAGATCCGGCCGGTGGTCGAGGCGTACCGCCCGCACCTCGAAGGCAAGCGCGCGGCGATTTACGTCGGCGGCGGCTTCAAGGCGATCTCGCTCATCCGGCAGTTCCAGTCAATGGGCATGGAGCCCGTCGTCGTCGGGACGCAGACGGGGCGGCCGGAGGACTACGAGGTGATCCGCTCGCTCGTCGGGCAGGAATGCGTGGTGCTCGACGACGCAAACCCCGCGGAGCTCGAGACGTTCATGAAGCTGAAGGGCGCGGACATCCTCGTCGGCGGCGTGAAGGAGCGCCCGCTCGCGTACAAGCTCGGCGTCGCGTTTTGCGACCACAACCACGAACGGCGGCACGCGCTCGCCGGCTTCGAGGGCGTCGTGAATTTCACGAAGGAGATCCACGATTCGATCAACAGTCCGGTATGGAGGGCCATCGCGTGAAAAATTTTGTGAACCTCAACGTCAACCCCTGCAAGATGTGCATGCCGATGGGCAGCATCACGGCTTTCTACGGCGTGTCGAAGTGCATGACGATCCTGCACGGCTCGCAGGGTTGCGCGACGTATATCCGGCGCCATATGGCGACGCATTTCAACGAACCCATCGACGTCGCATCCTCGTCGCTCACGGAAGAGGGCGCGGTGTTCGGCGGCGAGAAAAATCTCATCAAGGGCCTCGACAACCTCATCAAGCTCTACGACCCCGAGGTGATCGGCATCTCGACGACCTGCCTCGCGGAGACGATCGGCGAGGACACGGAGGGCATCGTCGCGCGCTACCGCGAGGCGCGGCCGGACCTGCGCGCGCGCATCGTGACCGTGCAGTCGGCGGGCTACGCGGGCACGCAGTTCGAGGGGTTTTTCCGCACACTGCGGGCTTTGGTCGAGCAGACGGAGCAGGACGCCACGCCGAACGGGCGCGTGAACATCGTCACGGGGCAGATTTCGCCGGCGGACACGCGCTGGCTGAAGGGGTTTGTGGCGGCGCACGGGATCGACGCGATCTTCCTGCCCGACCTGTCGGAGAATCTCGACGGCGGCCACGCGGAGGTCTACGAGCGCCTGCCCTCGGGCGGCACGCCGATTGCCGACGTCGCAAAGATGGCCGGCGCCCGCGCGACGGTGGAGCTGTGCACGTTCTACGACGAGGCCTATTCCCCCGGCGCATTTTTGAATAACCATTTCGGTGTGCCGCTGTTTCGCGCCGCGCTGCCGACGTCGCTGAAGGACGTGGACGCGCTGGCGGGGATCCTCGTGGGGCTTGGCGGGCGGCAAAATGCCGCCCCTACAACCAACGCCAAATCCAATGTAGGGGCGGCTTGCAGCCGCCCGCCCGACGCCGTAAATCGCGCCCGCCTGCGCCGGCTTGACGCGATGGTCGACTCCCACAAACAGAACGCGCAGGCCCGCGCCGCCGTCTTCGGCGAGCCCGACTTCGTCTACGCGACCTGCCGCCTGCTCGTCGAAAACGGCGCCATGCCCGTCGTGGCAGCCACCGGTTCCGTCTGCCCCGACTTCCGCGAAAAGCTCGCCGAAGTCATCGCGGAAGTGCAGGGCTTCCATCTCGGCGAAAACCCCTTCATCGCCGACGACTGCGACTTCACGCAGATCGAGACGGCCGCCTTGGAGCAACGGGCCAACGTCCTCATCGGCTCCTCGGACGGGCGCCGCATCAGCGAAAAGACCGGCATCCCGCTCGTCCGCTGCGCGTTCCCGATCCACGACCACGTCGGCGGTCAGCGCGTGCGCACGCTCGGCTACGAGGGCGGCCTCATGCTGCTCGATCAGGTGACGAATGCCGTCATCAGCGGCGTCGAGACCACGTTCCGCGAAGAGCTGAAAGGGCGCTACTACCACCCGTCTGACTCGGATCACGATGCGTCATCCGCATCCAAAGTATTGTCATTCTCGGGCCAGGCCCGAGAATCCAGCAAGCCCAGAGAAACCGCCTTGCAAGCCGGCGACCCCGTCAAAGGCCACCCGTGCTTCTGCGGGTGCGAAGGTGCGCGCGCCGCGCGCATCCACCTGCCTGTTGCGGCGGGCTGCAACATCCAGTGCGGTTATTGTGTGCGCAAATACGACTGTGTGAACGAGTCCCGCCCGGGCGTCACAAGCGGCGTGCTGACGCCCGAGGCCGCGCTCGCGCGCTACCTTGCGGCGCGGGAGACCATCGAAAACCTGAACGTCGTCGGCATCGCGGGCCCCGGCGATGCGCTCGCGAGCCCTGCGGCCACGCTCGAGACCCTGCGCCTCGTCCGCGAGGCCGACAAGGACGTGCTCTTTTGCCTGTCGACAAACGGCCTCGCGCTGCCCGAGCATATCGACGCGCTCGCGGCGCTCGGCCTCACCCACCTGACCGTGACCGTGAACGCCGTCGACCCGAAGATCGGCGCGCGGATTTATCAGCACGTCGATTACCGCGGCATGCGGCTCGAAGGCGAGGCGGGCGCGGCGGCGCTGCTCGCCAACAAATTCGCGGGCCTTGCGCGCGCGAAGGCGCTCGGCATGCAGATCAAGGTCAACACCGTCCTGCTGCCCGGCGTCAACGACGCCCACGTCCCCGAGATCATGCGCGCCGTCAAGGAGACAGGTTGCGTCCTGTCCAACATCATGCCGATGATACCGGTCGAGGGCAGCGCACTCGCACATCTCGGCAAGGCCGACCTCGCCGAGGTCGACCGCCTGCGCGCGCTGTGCGAAGCGGATTTGCCGCAGATGCGCCACTGCGCCCACTGCCGCGCCGACGCCGCCGGCCCGCTCGGCCACGACGTCCCGCTGCCGTCCGCCCTCGCCGAGGGCAAAGCGTCTTAGAGAAAGGAGACCCCCCATGATTCAGCCAAAACACCACGTATTCCTCTGCACCGGCACCAAACTCCGCGGCGACGCCAAGGGCATGTGCCACACGCGCGGCGCGGAAGCGCTCATCGGCAAGCTCGTCGAGGAACTCGACGACCGCGAGCTGTCCTCCGAGGTCATGGTCAGCACGGCCGGCTGCTTCGCCATCTGCGACAAGGGCCCCGTGATGGTCGTCTACCCCGAAGGCGTCTGGTACGGCGAGCTCACGCCCGAGAAAATCGAGCGCATCGCCGAGGAGCACTTCGAGGAAGGCAACCCCGTCGCCGAGTATCAGATCTGATGGACAGCATCGCCGTTTTCGTGGACAAAGCCGGCGCTCCCGCTCTCCCCGAGGAGGCCGTGGCCATCCGCGTCGCCGCCGCTGCGGAAGGCGGCGCGTGGCGCACGGAGAAGACCGTTCCCGCCGCCCTCGACTTCGGCGGGCCCGGCCCTTTGAACAAGAGCTTGCGCGCCCTCGTCGCCGAGCTCGGCGGCTGCCGCATCGTTCTCGCGAAGGCCATCGCGGGCATCCCCTACCACGTCTTCGTCCACAGCGGCTTCGAGGTCTACGAGTCGGAGGACGCATCCGACGAAACGCTGACCGCCATCCTCGAAGAGGCGCGCGCCCTCGCCGAAACGGCCCGCGCGGCCGAAGCAGGCGACCTTGCGGAAGACCCGGAAGGCGTGCCGACCTCTCCGCAACCCACCTCGGTCTGCGGCGTCTACTACCTCGACCTCACGCGTATGCAAAAGGCGCACCCCGAGGTCACGACGAAGATGGCGCTCAAGGACTTTCTGCGAAAGGACTTCCAAGAGCTGCGTCTCGCGTTCAGCCACGTTCCGCCCTGGTTGGCCGCCGACGTCTCCGCCTGCCGCGCGACCATGCTCAGCACGGAGACCGCGCCGGGAACGTGGAAAGTCGTTATTCGGAAAAAAGGAGCGACGGAGACATAAGCGGGCACCTTGAATTTCGCTAAATACGGTTCATCCGTATTTACCTCTCAGTGCGCGAGCCCTCGGCCATTCGGTCGGGGGCTTTCGCCGCAAGTTTTTTGCGGATATTCGGAAAAAATTCTGTAACCCTATTGTCACGCTTTTGTCATTGTGTTAATCTATGCATATTCGTTATTTGGTGCAACCGACAGGGGTACATGGATACACAGCTTGCAGCTTTCAAGGCATATCTGATTGACAGTAACAAACTCTCGGGGAATTCTGTCACGGCCTATTTGAGCGATCTGGCGGATTTCGCGGCGTTTCTGCGGGAGCGCGGCGCGGAGCCGGCGGGCGCGTCGAAGGCGGACGTCGCGGCCTATCTGCTCGGGCTCAAGCAGTCCGGGCGCAGCGCGGCGACGGTCAACCGCAAGCTCGCGTCGATCCGCGCCTACTACAAATACCTGATGGAGCGCGGCATCCTTTCGCAGAGCCCCGCGTCCGCCCTGAAGTCGCCGCGCATCCAGCGCAAGGAAATCGAGTACCTGACGATCGAGGAAGTCGACCGCCTGCTCGCCGCGCCCGCGGACAACGACATCGGCCTACGCGACACGGCGATCCTCGAGATGCTGTACGCGACGGGCCTGCGCGTGACGGAGCTCATGTATGTGAACGTCGATGACATCAACCTGCGCATGGGGTTTGTCAGCTGCGACGGGGCGCACGGCAAGGCGCGCATCATCCCGCTCGGCCGCCCCGCGCGCGCGGCGCTCGAGAAATACATCTACGACGTGCGGCCGCATTTCCGGCGCGACGCCGAAGCGGGCAGGGGCCGCGGCGGCAAGGCGCAGGCGAAATCCAAATCCAAGGACGACGGCGCGCTCTTCCTCAACTACTACGGCGAGCGCATCACGCGCCAGGCGCTGTGGAAGATCCTGCGCGGCTACGCGGAGAAGGCCGAAATCAAGAAAAACATCACGCCGCAGATCCTGCGCAATTCCTTCGCCGTCCACATGATTCAAAACGGCGCGGATCTCAAATCCGTGCAGGAGCTCATGGGCCACGAAGACCCGATCGCGACGCAGGCCTACCTCGCGGTTTCCAAAAACCGCATCAAGGACGTCTACGACTCCGCCCACCCGCGGGCTTGATCAGGATGACAGCGCCGCGCGCCGGCGCACGTCGTCGGCCGTCGGGTAGTCGTCGAGCGAGGCGATGTTCGATTCGAGTTCGATGAACGCGAGCATGAGAGCGATTTTGTCCGGCTGCTTGAACCGCAGTTTGCGGAGTTGCGCGCCCGCTTTCGCGTAGCCGTCCCCGCCTTCGCCGGCCTGCGCATAGGCGGCCTTCGCCGAAATGAAGCAAAACAGCGCGTCCTGCGCGTCGTATTTTTTTTCGCCGCCGAAGAGCTCCCGCAGCACCGCCGCGGTCCTCTCCCGCTGCGCGTCCACGCCGAACGGGAAGACCCTGTCCGCGTATTCCTTCTGCCGCCGCTCGCGCTCTTCCCTGCTGACAAACGGCCAGCCCTCAAACATTCCCATCTTCCGTGACCTCCGATTCCGAGAAGAGTATAGCACGGATGGCCGCGCCGCCGCATTATGATACAATAACGAAAACCAACCGGAGCGGAAGTGCAAGGAGGAGAGATTTCATGAGCGATGCGCATTTGACGGAACATCAGGGAGAGAAGAAGGCCAACCCGGGGCCGCTGGGCCTGCTCGGCTTCGGCATGACGACGGTGCTGCTGAACCTGCACAACGCGGGGCTCGTGGAGCTGTCCGTCGTGATCGTCGCGATGGGCTTCGCGCTCGGCGGGCTCGCGCAGATCATCGCGGGCGTGCTCGAGTTCAAGGGCGGCAACACCTTCGGCGGCACGGCTTTCACCGC
>JAISTF010000029.1 GCA_031272745.1 Eubacteriales Family XIII. Incertae Sedis bacterium | reverse complement strand
AAAGGCCGGCGTGGACACGCGGTACGTGTACGAGGTCGTGTACAGCGGCAACACGACGATGCTCCACCTCGCGGTGGGCGTCGACCCCGAGCCGCTCGGCCGTTATCCGTATACGCCGCCGCTCACGGGCGGGTGTTACGAGCCGGCGGAAAAGCACGGGCTGTCCGTCTCGCCGCGCGGACGCATCTACCTGCCGCCCGTCGTCTCGGCCTACGTCGGCGCGGACATCACGTCGGGCATCCTCGCGGCGCGGCTGTTTGAGGCGGAGGGCACGACGCTCTTCATGGACGTGGGCACAAACGGCGAGATGGTCGTCGCGCGCGGCGGGCGGCTGTCCGCGACGTCGACGGCGGCCGGTCCCGCCTTCGAAGGCATGAACATCGAATGCGGGATGCGCGCGGCGGAAGGCGCGATCGAGATCGTCGAGATCGGCGAGGACGGCGCGGCTTCCGTGAAGACCATCGGCGACGCGCCGCCCGTCGGCATCTGCGGCAGCGGTTTGCTCGACGCGGTCGGCGAGCTCGCGCGCACGGGCCTCGTCGGCGCGAACGGCCGCTTTGCGAAACCGGGCGCGGCGGCGGCGGACGGCGCGAGCGGTGCGGATGCAAGCGCGGCACACGCGGCGACCCCGACGGACCGCATCGAAAAAGACGAGCGCGGCAAGCTCCGCTACCGTCTTGCGGAAGGCGTGGTGCTGACGCAGAAGGACGTGCGCCAGGTGCAGCTCGCGAAGGGCGCGATCCGCGCGGGCATCGACCTCATGTTGGAATCGCTCGGCCTCGCCGTGGGCGACGTGGAGCGCATCCAGATCGCGGGCTCGTTCGGCTACCACATCCGCGAGCGCAGCCTGTTCCACATCGCGCTCCTTCCGCGCGAGTTTGCGGGCGAGGTGGAGTTCGTTGGCAACACGAGCCGGGCGGGCGCGGAAATCTTCCTGCTCCACCAGGGCTACCGTCGCAAGATGGAAGAGGCCGTCTCGGAGGTCCGCGTCATCGAGCTCGCGGACGACGCGAATTTCGAGAAGGTCTTCGTGGGGAGCCTCGGGTTTTGAGCGGGGCGAACGGGGAAGCGCCGCGCACGGTGGTGATCGCGTGCCATATGCTCGAGGACGAGGTGAAGGCCGCGATGGCCGCGGCGGGCGCGGACTATGAGGTGGTTTGGATCGACGAGGGGTTGCATGTGAAGCCGGAGAAGTTGCGGGCGGCCGTGCAGGAGGCGATCGACGAGGTGGCCTTGCGACATGGCGCGGGCGGCAGGATGCCGCCCCTACAAAAGGACGGTGGGCAGGATGGCGATGCGGGTTGCGTCGACCGTATCTTGCTGGCGTTCGGGCATTGCGGGGGGATGGCCGACGGGCTGGCGGCGCGCGGCGCGGAGCTCGTGCTGCCGGACGTGGACGACTGCATCTCGCTGATGCTCCACCCGCACCGCAGCGGCAAGGAGACGGGTGTGTACTACCTGACGCGAGGCTGGATGCGCTCGAACACAAACGCCTGGTGCGACTACGGAAGGATGGCGGAGCGGCACGGCGCCGAGAAGGCGACCAAACTGCTCAAGCGGTTGCTCGACGCCTACCGCGCGGTGTCGCTGCTGAAGACGGGCGCCTACCCGGCCGAGGACTATGAGCCCGAGGCGCGGCGGCTCGCCGACTGGCTTGAGCTCACCTACGAAACATCGGAGGGATCGGTGGACTGGCTCGCGGATCTGTTCCGCGGCGGCGGCAAGACGAAAGGCGAGCGCTACCTGCGCGCCGGCCCCGGGCAGACGCTGCGCGTACCGCTGCCGTAGGGCTGGATTCTGCGACTACGCTTCGCTCCGCGCAGAATGACAATGCGATGACTGTGATGCCAAGCAGAATGACAAGGCGATCACGGTGATGCCGAGGGCAGGCATCAGCGGAACAACGGCAGCCGGGCGCTTGCAGAGACAAAGCGAAAATGGTGATTGGAAAAAAGGAGGCAAGGGACATGTCGGAATCGAAACAGGAAATCTTCAAGGGGCTCTCGGACGCGGTCTTTGAGTTTGAGGAAGATGAGGCGGTCGCGTACGCGCATAAGGCGGTGGACGCGGGCATCGACGCGACCGAGGCGATCGAAAGCGGGCTCGCGGACGGGATGCAGCGCGCGGGCGTGCTCTACGAGGAGGAGGAGTATTTCATCTCGGAGCTGCTGCTCTGCGCGGACGCGCTGAACGCGGGCGTCGAGGTGCTCAAGCCGCATATCCGCACGAGCGACAAAGACGCGAAGACGAAGGTCGTCATCGGCGTCATCGAGGGCGATACGCACGACATCGGAAAAAACCTCGTGCGCATCCTCACGGAGGCGGGGGGCTACGAGGTGCTCGACCTCGGGCGCGACGTGAAGCCGGAGGCGTTCGTCGAGACGGCCGCCGCGGAGGGCGCGGACGTCATCGCGCTGTCGACGCTCATGACGACGACGATGGTCGGGATGCCGAAGGTCATCGAGCTTTTGAAGGAACGCGGCCTGCGCGACCGCGTGAAGGTCGTGGTCGGCGGCGGGCCGATCTCGCAGGGGTATGCCGATCGCATCGGGGCCGACGGGTACGCGCCGAACGCGTCGGAGGCCGTGCGCCTCATCGAGCGCGTGTCGAAAGCGTAGCGTCGTCGCGGTTCGGCGGGCGGCAGGATGCCGCCCTTACACTCCTAACTGTAGGGGCGGCTTGCAGCCGCCCGTTTCCTTCTATTCAATTCCAGAATCCGTACGGCCCCGCATATCATACAATAAATATATGTTTTTATGTTTTATAATCATCCGCCACCTCTGTCAAGGGGCTCGCGCGTAGTTTTTTTTGCTTGACATTTGGGGCTGTTTGATTTATCATATAATAAATATATGAAAACTATGGATATAGAGAGGGAGACAGAGGAAATGGCCCGGTATGGAATGTTGATCGACTTGGAGCGGTGCACGGCGTGCTATGCGTGCGTCGTCGCCTGCAAGCAGTATTTCGGGACGCGCCCCGGCGTGGACTACAACCAGGGGCGGATGGTCGAGTGGGGCGCGTACCCGGACGCGCACCGGCGGTACCTGTCGACGATGTGCAACCATTGCGAGAACCCGCCGTGCATGACGAGCTGTGCGTACGGCGCGACCTACAAGGCGCCCGAGGGGCCCGTGCTCACGATCCCCGAGAAGTGCACGGGCTGCGGCGCGTGCGTGACGGCCTGCCCGTACGGGCAGCGGTTTCTGACGACGGAGGACGAGACGGCGTTCCCGGGTCATCCGATTCCGTCCGAGGATGCGAGCGCCGTGCGGCTGCGCAAGGCGGAGAAGTGCACGCTCTGCCAGGACCGTCTCGCGCAGGGGCTCGAGCCGATCTGCGTGGCGCTGTGCCCCGGAGGGTGCAGGATCTTCGGAGACCTTGAGGATCCGGAGAGTGAAATCAATTATTATAGAAAGCTCTACGGTGCGATACCGATCGAGGGCACTTCGTTATTCTATGTGCTTCCCAAGGGGATGGACCCGGCGCTGCTGCCGCCGGGGTACGATCCCGAGACGGGGGCGCTGACGGAGACGACGGGGGCGGGCGCGGAGCGGCGGCGCGAACCGGGCGACCCGGATTTCCGCGCGCTGACGGACGGGCTCATCGCGGCGCGCGACTGGGTGCGGAAGAATGACAAGGAGCGGGCACCGGACATCGGCGGCGAGTATCGTTATACGCATTGCGTGCAGTGCAACCACGGGCCGAAGTGCGGCGTGAAGGCCGTCGTGAAGGACGGGAAGGTGCTGCGGCTCGAACGGCGCGAGGAGTACGGCAACGAGCTTTTGTGCGCGATCGGCAGCGCGGCGACGCAGGACCTCTATGCGCCGGATCGCGTGTTGTACCCGCTCCGGCGGACGAACCCGAAGGGGCAGCGCTCGGAGTGGAAGCGCATCTCGTGGGATGAGGCGCTGGCCGAGATCGCGGAGAAGCTCAACGGCGTGAAGGAGAAGTACGGCGCGGACAAGGTGCTGTTCATGACGGGCGACCCGAAAGAGCCGCGGTCGGTGCTGCAGCGGCTTGCGTATTCGTTCGGGTCGTCGTCGTACGGGACGGAGAGCTCGACTTGCTACACGGCGGCGGAGCTCGCGACGCGGCTCATCTACGGGACGCACACGCGCGCGATCATCTCGCTGACGTTTGGCGCGGCGCCCGACGTCAACGACACAAAGGCCGCCATCATCTGGGGCAACAACCCCGGCACCTCGGGCGCATTTTCGTATAACGGTCTCAAGACGACGCGGGAGTTCAGCGACATCCCCTACATCGTCGTCGATCCGCGCGTGACCTCGACGACGGAGAATTTCGCGGACGTGCATCTGCAGATCCGGCCCGCGACGGACGGGGCCCTCGCGCTGTTCTTCGCGGACCAGCTGATTTCGGCGGGGGCGTACGACAAGGCGTTCATCGAGAAATGGGCGCACGGGTTTGCGGAGTACCGCGCGCTCGCGGCGGAGTACACGCTCGAACGGACGGCGCAGATTTGCGAGGTGCCGCAGGAGCTGCTCCGCAAGGCGGCAGACATTTTGATTTCGGCCGGCGCGCCGATCACGATCAAGACGTCGGCGGCCTACCCGCAGCACACGAACGGGGTGGACAATTACCGCGCGATCCAGCTGCTCGCGCCGCTCACGGGCAGCCTCGACGTGGACGGCGGGCATCTGATCGCCAACGAGCCGCTCGAGCTCGACGGGTGGGGCGGGTCGTATCCGTTCTCGCGCGTGCACGAGCTGTTGCCGGCGCTCGGCAAAAACCGCATCGACCGCAAATACTTCCCCGTGTGGGCGGACACGGACTGGGACGGCAGCCTGCAGGTGAACCGCATCCCCGAATACGTGCGCGACGGGGAGCTGCGCGCGTGCTTCGCGCTCGGGCTCAACTGCATCATGTGGCCGCAGTCGCACGAGTACCAGCAGGCGTTCGCGGACATGGAGTTCGTCGCGGTGGCGGACTTCCGCGAGAACCGTTGGACGCACGACTATGTCGACATGTTGCTGCCGGCGGCGATGTCGTTTGAGCGGTCGGCGCCGCTGACGGTCGTCGGGCGGCGGCTCTTCCTGCGCGAGCCGATCGTGGAGCCTGCGGGCGAGGCGCGCAGCGACTACCGCATCGTCTGTGACCTCGGCACGGCGCTCGGTTACGGCGATCTGTTCTGGGGCGGCGGCGAGCAGGCCGAGGAAGCCTGCCTGCGCGAGATCCTGCGGACGGCCGGCGGCGCGCGCGAGGTGACGTTGGAAGAGCTGCGCGCGGCTGCGCCGGACGGCATCGCGATTCCGCTGAAGGGCGGGATGAAGTATCGGAAGTGGGAGCTCGGTTTGCTCCGCGCGGACGGGAAGCCCGGCTTCGACACGCCGTCGGGCAAGGTGGAGTTCGCGTCGGAGATCCTGCGCGAGCACGGCTTCGAGCCGTTGCCCGTGTACCGCGAGCCGTCGTACAGCCCGGTCTCGACGCCGGAGGTCGCCCGGGAGTACCCGCTGATCATGAACGCGGGCTCGCGCGTGCCGTTCTTCTGCCACTCGAAGGAGCGCACGCTGCCGTGGCTCCGGCGGTTCATGCCCGATCCCGTCGTGCGCGTGGCGCGCGAGGACGCGGCGGCGCGGGGGCTGGCGGACGGCGAGGCGGTGCGCATCACGTCGCCCGTGAACCCGTCCGGCATCGTCGCGAAGCTCGAGGTGACGAACACGCTGAAGCCCGGCGTCATCGACATGGTGCACGGCTGGGCCGAGGCCAACGTCAACGAGCTCGTGCCGCGCGACTTCGACCCCATCAGCGGCTTCCCCTGCTACAAGGAAGGCCTCTGCGAGGTAGCCCGCGCGTAGGGGCGGCATCCCCACTGTAGGGGCGCCCCCCTCGCCGCTCGCCGTAGGGGCGGGGCTTGCCCCGCCCGCCATGTAGGGGCGGCCTCCCGCCGCCCGCCCGAAAGGAGAACCCCATGCAAGACGAAATGACCCCCCGCCAACGCAAAAAAGCCTTCCGCGAAGGTCGCGACATCGACCGCCTGCCGACGTGGGCCTTCCCGCAGGACTACTGCTCCCGCCTCATCGGTGCGACGCTGCGCGAATACATGACGGACACAAAGACGTTCCTGAAAGGCGTGCTCACGGCCGACGCGCGCTGGGACTTCGACGTCGTCGAAATGATGATCCCGCTCGGCATTGACCTCGGCGTGGAACGCTCCATGCCCGAGGACGACTACGGCGTCGTGACGAAGACGATCGACCCGACCGAAAAGGAGATCGAGTCGTGGGGCGTCGAGGACGTGCGAACGAACCCCGCCGCGCAGCCCGGTTGGGAACGGCTCGAAGCGCTGCAGGACGCGCTCGCGGCGAAGGACCGCGCGGAGATCTCGCTGATGGTCTCGATGCCGTTCACGACGGCGGCGATGTCCCTCGGCACGGACAAATTCCTGAAAAAGCTCATCCGCGATCCGGACTACGTCCACCTCATCGTCGGCAAGCTCGCGGACATGATCGTGCAGGCGGTGCAGGCGTTCAAGGGGCTCGACGTGCTCTACTGGTGCCCCGACCCCGTCGCGTCCGGCAGCATGCTGAGCCTCGCCCAGTACCGCACCTTCGCGCAACCCTACACGGCGAAGGTCCTGCACGCGCTCCAGGAAATCGCGCCGCACCCCGACCACGTCAATCTCCATATGTGCGGCAACACGACGCGGCTCTGGGAAGCGATGGCCGACACGGGCGCGCTCCTCATGAACATCGACGAGACCATCGACTTCGCGGACGCAAGCCGCCGCGTCGGCGACCGCGTCCACCTTGTCGGCAACGTCGCCCCGATGACGATGCTCATCGGCAGCGAACAGGACGTGATCGAGGACGTGAAGCGCAGCATCCGCGACGCCGCCGGCGGCAAAGCGCTCCCGATCCCCGGCTTCGCCGACTCCCCGCCCCTGAAGAGCCCCGTAGAAAACCACGACGCCCTGCACCGCGCCCTGCGCGAATACGCCAAATGGCCGTTAGACGAGGAACGGCTGACGCCTGCCTGACGCGCGGTAGACAAAACCCGGCAAGCTCGCCGCCATGAAGTATGGTAGAATACCCCCATGAACGCATGGAACGCGCTCCGGCTTGGGGCTTTCATCCTGACAACCTTGCTTCCGATCCAGCGGCATCGGCGCGAAATCGACGCCGCGCGGGCGGCGGGCGACGACGCGCGCGAACAGGAGTGGATCCGGCTCGCGGAAAACGACTGGGGCCCGCGGCTCTTCCGGCACTGGAAGGTGCGCTCTGAGGTAACGGGCGAGACAGCGCTGCCGGAGGGCGGTGTGTTATTCGTGTCCAACCACGAAGGGTACGGGGACATCCCCCTCTTCATGGACGTCGTGCGGTCGAAACAGTTCGGGTTTGTCGCGAAGGATGAGCTCGGGAAAATTCCGGTTTTCAATAAGTGGATTGTGCGCATCCGCAGCCTCATGCTCATGCGGGGCGATGCGAAGGAGACGCTGCGTGTGTTCGCCGAGGGCGAGGACATGCTGAAGCGCGGGTTTTCGCTCGTGATTTTTCCGGAAGGGCACCGCGCGAAGGGGCTGGGGATGCAGCCGTTCCAGAAGGGCAGCCTGCGGCTCGCGCTGAAGGCGCGCGTGCCGGTCGTGCCCGTGTCGGTGAAGGGGTCGTGGGACTGTTTTGAGGCGTACGGGTTTCCGACGCCGGGCGTGATTCGCGTCCACCTGCACGCGGCGATTCCGACGCAGGGACTGTCGAAGGAAGAGGGCGCGGCGCTCGCGGAGCGCGTCGAGCGGATCATTCGCGGGAAGCTCGACGAGTGGGCGGCGGAAGACGTGCAGGCGGAAAGGGCACAGGTATGAATGAAGAAATCTATACGGGCGAAGGGTTCACGCGGGGCATGTGGATTTCGCGGTGGGTGTGGTGCGGCGTCCTGCTCGCGCTCTTCCTCGCGGACTGGCATTTCATAGCGGACGGAACGCTCGCCGTATTCGACGAGAAATTTCAGGGCTTCTTTTTCTCGCTGCGCGGTTGGGAAGAGGGCGCGGACACGATCACGAAGGTCTTCCGCATCCTCACGGCCTTCGGCGACACGAAGACGGTCGGCGGGCTGTGCGCCGTGCTGCTGTTTCTGCCGCTCATCCTCGTCATCGTGCTCGGCACCGGCAAGAACCGCAAGAAGCACAAAGCGCTGCGCGGCCGCGCGCGGTTTTTCTTCACGAGTTTCGGTTTCCCCGTCGCGGTCTGCACGGGTGTCGGCGCCGTGATTCATACATTGATCAAAAACGTGCTCGAACGCCCGCGCCCGGATGAGGCGATGTGGCTCGTGCCCGAGGACGGCTTCAGCTTCCCGAGCGGGCATTCCAATGTGAGCGTGATTCTCTACGGGCTCCTCGCGACGCTGCTCTACCGGTATCTGGTCGAGCGCGGGCACGACGACCTCGCGGCGGTGCAACGTGGCCTCTTTGCGTTGCTCGTGATCCTCGTCGGGCTCTCGCGCATCTACCTCGGCGTCCACTACCCGTCCGACGTGCTCGGCGGCTGGGCGCTCGGCGGCGCGCTCGCGCTCGCGTTCCTCAACCTCTACGACGGCCCGTACGCAAACTTCACGGGCACGCTCCTGCCGGTGGAACCCCCGCCGGATGAGGACGAGGGATAGGCTCTTGCGAGCGTTCCTCACCGAGCGCGTGTAGCTTTTTCAATCGTCATTTCCCCCAAAAACTTTTATCAAAAACTCCTGAAAAATATTACTTGACAAAATTTGCTTCGGACGGTAGTCTATCTTCGTATTCTTACAACTTTTATAAGTGAAACGTTACAACTGGGGAAGCAGGGGTGCTACAAATGAATAATCGTGATTACTGGGGAAATCTTTTCTATGGGATGACGGGCAAGGTCGCCGTGTTCATCCTGATCGTCGCCATGGTAGCGACCGTCACTGTGCCGTTCGGCGCATCCGGCGCAAACAAAATACCTGCTGCGGGCGACGCGCAAGCGGCGCCGCAAGAAGAACAGGGGACGCAGGGG
>JAISTF010000212.1 GCA_031272745.1 Eubacteriales Family XIII. Incertae Sedis bacterium | reverse complement strand
GCACGAAGTATATCCACGTCATCGCGCCGTGCCCCGTCGGTTGGGGTGCGCGGACGGACGCCACCGTCGACCTCGCGCGGGAGATCGTGGACACGGGGCTATGGCCGCTCGCCGAGTACGAGGACGGGCGCTTCCGCCTGACGCGCAAACGGCCGCCCGCGTTCGCGGATTTGGAACGCTATTTCCGCGCGCAGTCGCGCTTTCGGCATTTGACGGATGAGGATTTGGCGCGGATTGCGGCAGCGCGGGATTTGAAGTGGGAGAAGATTGAAAAGGAGTATGAACGATGAGCAAGGGCAAGTATTGGGAAGAGGCGTGGGAGACCGCGGCGCGGGCGGACATCGAGGCGAAGCAGCTCGCGGACCTCAAGGAGATCGTGCAGTTTGCGTACGACCACGCGCCGCATTACAAGCGGTCGTTTGACGAGGCCGGCGTGAAGCCGCAGGACATCCGCTCGCTCGCGGATCTGGGCCGCTTCCCGACGATCAACAAGAAGACGCAGCGCGACGCGCAGGGCGTGGGGTCGTTCCTCGGCGAGCTCGCGGCGGTGCCCGAGGAGGACGTGGTCTTCGTGTCGACGTCGAGCGGTTCGACGGGCGTGCCGACGATGAGCCCCTTCACGCAAAAGGACTTCGACGAGTGGCAAAACGTCGAGAGCCGCCTCTTCTGGATGGCGGGCATGCGGCCGAGCGACCGCTACATCCATGCGCTGAACTTCTCGCTCTACGTCGGCGGGCCCGACGTCATCGGCGCGCAGAACCTCGGCGCGCTGTGCATCTGGGGCGGCACGCTGCCGTCCGAGCGGCTCATCTTCATCCTGAAGGAATACAAGCCGACCGCGATCTGGACGAGCCCGTCCTACGCGTGGTATCTCGGCGACACTGCGAAGAAGACGGGCGTCGACCCGAAGAAAGACTTCGCGATCAAGCGCATCTTCGTCGCCGGCGAGATGGGCGGGTCGATCCCCGCGACGCGCAAGGCCATCGAGGATCTGTGGGGCGCGGAGCTCTTCGACTTCTATGGTCTGTCCGACATCTTCGGCGCGTGCGCGGCGCAGTGCGAGCACCACGACGGCCTGCACATTGCCGAGGACCACATCCTCGTCGAGACCGTGGATCTGAATACGGGTGAGGTCATCCCGAACGGCGAGCGCGGCGAGCTCGTCTACACGACGCTGCGCAAGCACGCGCGCCCGCTGATTCGCTTCCGCACGGGCGACATCGGCCGCTTCGTGACGGAGCCCTGCGCCTGCGGCCGCACGCAGGGCCGCATCTGGGTCGACGGCCGCAAGGACGATATGTTCATCGTGTCCGCGGTCAACGTCTACCCGTCCGACATCGAATACGTCGTGCGCGGTCTGGACGGCGTCACGGGCGAATATCTGATCCGCATCACCGAGGAAAACTTCACGGCCCACTACGAGGTCACGATCGAAAAATCCCAGGGTGTGGACGAGCCCGACGAGTCCGTCGCCGCCCGCGCTTCCGCCGCCCTCAAGGCCCGCATCGGCGTGAAGCCGCAGAAGGTCATCGTCCTGCCCGACGGCAGCATCGAGCGCTCCACCCACAAAGCCCGCCGCGTCATCGACGAGCGCAAGAAAGAGGAGTGGCAGAAGGAAGGGATCTAATCCAGCGTCGGCTCGACCTCGCGCATGGCTTCGATCGTGCGGGTGACGAGGGTTTCGAGGTCCCAGCCGAGCAACTCCGCGCCACGCTCGATGACGTCGCGGGAGCAGCCGGCGGCGAATTTCCTGTCCTTGTATTTCTTGCGCACCGAGGGGTATTCGAGGTCCTGCACCGAGCGCGAGGGGCGCATGATGGCGACCGCGCCGATCAGGCCCGTCAGCTCGTCGGTCGCGTAGAGGACCTTCTCCATCTCGTGCTCCGGTGCCACGTCGACCGTGATCGCCCAGCCGTGGCTCACGACCGCGTGAATCAATTCCTCTTCCGCGCCGCCCGCGCGCAGCAACGCCGGCGCTTCGAGGCAATGCCGCTCGGGGTATTCCTCGAAGTCGATGTCGTGCAGGAGCCCGACGAGCCCCCAGAACTCCTCTTCGTCCGCGTAGCCGAGCGCGCGCGCGAAATGCCGCATCACGCCCTCGACGATCAACGCGTGCCGGATGTGAAACGCGTCGCGGTTGTGCTTCTCCAAAAGCGCCAGCGCCGCCTCCCGCGTCAAATGTGTCTCGTAAGCCATTGAACCTTCTCCTTTGCCATTGTGATTCATTATACAAAAAAACTGCTTGACAGCGCACGACGCGCCTGTTATGATTATATCATATAAAACATATCAAATATATATGCAATAACAGAAAGGGACAAAAATGCGGGCATTGTCAATACGCAGTTCAGGTTTTACGGATTCCGTCATACGGCGGATGACGCGGGTGTCGCAGCAGTACGGCGCCGTCAATCTCAGTCAAGGCTTCCCGGACGATGGGCCTCCGAAGGAGATACTGGACCGCCTCGAGCATATCGCTCGGACGGGCCCGCACCAGTATTCTCTCACTTGGGGCGCCCGGAACCTCCGGGAAGCCTTGGCTGAGAAGCAGCGCCGCTTCATGGGCATCGACATCGACCCGGAGCGCGAGATCGTCGTGACCTGCGGCTCGACCGAGGCGATGATGGCCGCGATGCTGACCGTCGTGAACCCCGGCGACAAAGTCGTCGTCTTCTCCCCATTTTACGAAAATTACGGCGCGGATACAATACTTTCCGGCGCGGAACCGATTTTCGTGCCGCTCGCGCCGCCGGACTTCCGGTTTGACGCGGACGCGCTCGAGGCCGCGTTCCGGCAGGGGCCGGCCGCGCTGATCCTGTGCAACCCGAGCAACCCGTCGGGCAAGGTCTTCAGCCGCGAGGAGCTCACCCTCATCGCCGACCTCGCGAAGAAGTACGACGTGTGGGTCATCACCGACGAGGTCTACGAGCACATCGTCTACGCGCCGTGGAAGCACACCTACATCGCGTCGCTGCCCGGCATGCGGGAGCGCACAATCTCGTGCAGCTCGTTGTCGAAGACCTACTCGATCACGGGCTGGCGCATCGGCTACATCATCGCGCCGCCGGAGGTCATCACGAACGCGCGCAACGTCCATGACTTCCTCACGGTCGGCGCCGCGGCCCCGCTGCAGGAAGCGGTCATCCCGGGCCTGCGCTTCCCGGATTCCTACTATAACGGTCTTCTGGCGGACTATACGAGGAAGCGGGATTTGTTCATGCGCGGGCTGGACGCGATCCGCATTCCGTACACGGAGCCGCAGGGCGCGTACTACATCCTGCTCGACATGAGCGAGTTCGGGGTGACGGACGACGTGCGGTTTTGCGAGGAGCTCGCCGAGAAGGTCGGCGTGGGCGCGGTGCCCGGGTCGAGCTTTTTCCGCGAGCCGGTGAACCATATCATCCGGCTGCATTTCGCGAAGAACGACGAGACGCTGCATGAGGCGCTCGAAAGGCTGTCGAAGATACGCGAGAAGATGCGATGTAGATAGCCTTGGGATCCATGCGGGCGGTGAACAAGGCGCAAAGAATGGGTTCGGCATTGTCATTCTGCGCGGAGCGAAGCGAAGTCGCAGAATCCAGAGAAAAAGAGAGCAAAGGGAAAAAGGAGGCCCGAAAAAAATGAAGAACATAGGGGAAACGAAAATTTTGAAAACGATCCTGGTCGTCGCGCTGGCGTGCGTGCTGGCGTTTGCGTTTGCGGCGTGCTCGGGGAGCGGCAGCAAGGCGGCGGACGAGGCGCCCGCGGCGGACGCGGGCAGCAGCGCGGCGGAAGAGCCCGCGGCGGAAGAGCCGGTTGTGGAAGAGGAAGAGCCCGCGGCCGTAGAGAGCGTCAAGCCGGACATCACGCCGGAGAAGACGGACATCCAGATCGGCACGCTGAACTCGACGGCGCACCTGCTCGCGTTCGTCGCGGCAGAGGAAGGCTTCTTCGCGGAAGAGGGGCTGACCGCGACGGTCACGCCGTTCGCGAGCTCGGGAGAACTCGTCACGGGCCTCGAGGAAGACAAGCTCGACGTCGCGCTCATCGGCTCCGTGCCGACGATCACAAACCAGAGCAACGGGCATGACATCACGATCTTCGGCGGCGCGATGACGAACGGGCATGGTTATGTGATTAAAAAAGAGTATACGGAGGGGCTGACGGACTGGGACATCACGCTGCTGAAGGGGCGCAACATCGCCTCCGTGCGCAACAGCATCCAGGACCTCGAGCTGCTGATCCTGCTTGACGCGGCCGGCATCGAGGTCGGCGAGGGCGAGGACCAGGCGAACATCGTCTACTTCGAGAGCCAGAAGGAAGCGTTCGCGGCGCTCGCGGGCGCGGAGATCGACGCGGCGTCGGTGTATTCGCCGTACGCGTCCGTCGCGAAAAACCAGGGGTACGAGGTCGTGTACTACTGCAACGAGGAAGAGGCGTTCGAGAACCAGCCGTGCTGCCGTCAGGTCGCGGCGACGAGCCAGATCGCCGAGCGGCCGCAGACCTACCTCGCGATCGAGCGCGCGTTCATCAAGGCGTACAAATTCTCGCAGGAAAACAAGGACAAGACGATCGAGGATGTGAAGGTGTACATCGACCTCGAGCCGGAGGATTTGGAGTACGAGATCTACGGCGGGCACAGCGTGTCGCATCCGGATCCGGACAAGGTCGCGACGACGGCGGTCAAGGAGAAGGTCGTGAGCTTCGGGTACGCGGAGAACGATTATGATTTGGACCAGTACTACAATACGGCGATTTACAAGCAGGCGGTGGAGTCGTTGATCGCGGAGTATCCCGAGGACGATTTGTACAAGGAGCTGCTCGCGGACTTCGAGAAGCGGGACGCGTAATTCAAGAAAAATCCTGTGCGGGCGGGAAAAGGAATGAGAAACAAGATTGAGATCAAGAATTTATCGGTGACGTATGCGGCGAAGGGCGGGCAGCCCTTCACCGCTTTGGAGGACGTGTCGGTCACGGTGGCGGACGGGGAGTTCGTCTGCGTGATCGGATCGTCGGGGTGCGGGAAGAGCACGCTGCTCTCCGTGCTCGGGGGGCTGCTGCCGGCGACGGCGGGCAGCGCCCTGATCGACGGGGAGCCGGTGCGCGGCACGGGCACGGACCGCGGCGTGGTGTTCCAGCATTATTCGCTGTTTCCGTGGATGACCGCGAAGGACAACATCGCGTTCGGGCTGAAGCAGGCGTACAGGAAGATGCCGGCGGACGAGCGCGCGCGCGTCGCGGACGAATACCTTGAAAAAGTGGGGCTGGCCGGCGCGGGGGAGAAGTTCCCCGGCCAGCTTTCGGGGGGGATGCAGCAGCGCGTGGCAATCGCGCGGGCGCTCGCGATGGATACGGATATCCTTTTGATGGACGAGCCGTTCGGGGCGATCGACGCGAAGAACCGGACGGTGTTGCAGGAGCTGCTGTTGGAGCTCTGGGAAGGCGGCGCCGGCGGGCGGAAGACGATTGTGTTTGTGACGCATGACGTGGACGAGGCGATCCTGCTTGCGGACCGCATCGTGATGCTGACGAACAGCCCGGGGCGCGTCGGGCGCGTGTTCGACGTGCCGTTTGCGCGGCCGCGGCACCGCGCGGAGCTTGTGCGCACGCACGAGTACCACGCGTTGCGCGACGAGCTGATGGCGATCTTCTTTCACGACGTCGGGGACAAGATCGGCGGCGCGGAGGTGGTGTTGTGAAGCGGAAGTTGGTTCGTTTCAACACGTTGCTTTGGGTCGTGCTGCTCGCGGTGCAGTTTCTGCCGGACCGTACGGAGAAGGACGCGCTGTCGCCCGCGATGGTCTGGTTTGTCGTCGGCGCGGGCGTGTTCATGACGCTGCTCGCGCTGCGCATCAAAACCGCGGAAGGCCTGCAGCTGCACGTCGACGTCTTCTGCGCGATCTTCGCGTGCCTCATCGCGTGGACGCTGGCGACGGCAAAATGGAACCTCATGCGCGAGTCGCTCTTCCCAGCGCCCGGCCAGGTCTTCACGCAGATGGCAGAAGATTATTCAAAAATATTCATCAACATCGGCAGTTCCCTCGGCATCATCGCGCAAGGCTTTGTGCTCGGCGCGGTCATCGCGATTCCGCTGGGGCTGTTTTTCGGCGAGAGCGCGCGGTTCGGCAAGGCGGCCGGCTACATCGCCGTCTTCCTCGGCGCGATCCCGCCCGTCGTCTACATCCCGTACGGCATCGCGCTGCTGCCGACGTTCCGCTCGGTGTCGGTCTTCGTGATTTTCCTCGCGACGTTTTGGCCGACGCTCGCGAGCACGATGAGCGGCGTCGCGCACATTGAGCGGCGCGTGCTCGACTCGGCGCGCGTGCTGAACGTGAACCGCCCGACGATGCTGTTCCGCATCGTGCTGCCCGCGTCGCTGCCGTCGATCTTCAACGGCCTCGGCATCGGGCTGACGATTTCGTTCATCCTGCTGACGTCGGCGGAGATGATCGGCTCGAAGGCGGGCATGGGGTATTATGTGCGCTACTACTCCGACTTCGGCGACTACACGCGCACCGTCGTCGGCATCATCATCATCGGCATCGTGATCACGGCGATCATGTACGGCTTCAACCGCCTGCAGCGGCGGCTGCTCCGGTGGCGCGGGTAAGCGGGGACGGGGGCTGACGCGGATGGGAAGCGTATTGGACGCGATCGGAAACACACCGCTCATCGAGCTCGTGAGCATCGTGCGCGGGCGGCGCGACGTGAAGATTCTCTGCAAGGCGGAGTTTCTCAACCCGAGTGGGTCGGTGAAGGATCGCGCGGCAAAGGCGATGATCCTCGCGGGGATCGAGCACGGGCTGCTGAAGCACGGCATGTCCATCATCGACGCGACGAGCGGCAACACGGGGATTTCCTACGCGATGATCGGCGCGTCGCTCGGGTACCGCGTCGTGCTGTACATGCCGGCGAACACGAGCATCGAGCGCAAAAAACTCATCGGGTATTTCGGCGCGGAGATCGTTGAGACCGACCCGCTCGCGGGCTCGGACGGCGCGTTCCTCGCGGTGCGCGAGGCGGTGCGCAAAAATCCGAAGCTCTGGTTTTATCCCGACCAATACAACAACCCCGGCAATTCCCAGGCGCATTATGAGGGGACGGGCGTGGAAATCCTGGCGCAGACCGGCGGCGCCGTCACGCATTTCGTGTCGGTCGCGGGCACGTCGGGGACGTTTTCGGGCACGGCGCAGCGGCTCAAGGAGGAGAAGCCCGACGTGTACGCGGTGCTGGTCCAGCCGGACTCGCCGTTCCACGGCATCGAAGGGACGAAGCATTTCGACTCGACGATCCTGCCGGGGATTTTCTACGCGTCACTCGCGGACGAGACGATGGAGATTTCGACGGAGCGCGCCTACGAGGTGACGCGGATGCTCGCGGCCGAGGAAGGGCTGTTCGTCGGCGTGTCCTCGGGCGCGAACGTGGCGGCGGCGATGCGGCTCGCGCAAAACGTGCCGGCGGGCTCCGTCATCGTGACGACGCTGTGCGACAGCGGCGCGCGGTATCTGTCGGAGCATTTCTGGAACCCGCCGGAATCGGAAGGCGTGTTCGATTGGAGGATTTGACCGTGAGCGAACGCGTGCGGATACGAAACGAAGTGATCGGCGCCGTCAAAGTCGAGGCGGAGGCGGCGTACCCGTATGAGTGTTGCGGGTTTCTGTTGGGCTCCGACGCGAATCCCGGGGCTGACGCGGATGACGCGGCATCGCGCACGGTCGAGGCGATACTGGCCGTGAAAAACGAACGCGAGGGCGACCCCGCGCGACGGCGGTTTTCCATCGGCCCGCAGGACTACCTCGCGGCCGAGCGGAAGGCGGAGGAGACCGGATTGGACTTGGTGGGCATCTACCATTCCCACCCCGACCACCCGGCGGTCCCGTCGGAGACCGACCTCGCGCAGGCGCTGCCCTGGTATACATACCTCATCGTTTCGGCCGAGCGGGGCGCCGCCGGCGACGTGGCGGCGTGGCGGCTGGCGGAGGATCGCAGCGCGTTTGCGCCCGAGGAGATCAAGGTCGTCTGGTGACGGCGGCAGGAAAGGAGTGTGCTATGGCAAAGGTGATATTGCCGACCGCGCTGCGCGCGTTCGCGGACGGACAGAAGGAAGTGGAGGCGGCCGGCAGCACGGTCGGCGAGGTGCTCGAAGCGCTCGCGGCCGCGTACCCCGATTTGAAGCGCCATCTCTACGACGACGCGGGGAAGCTGCGCCAGTACGTGAACGTCTTCCTCGGCGAAGACAGCATCCGCGACTTCGGCGGGCTGGCGGCGCCGACGAAAGAGGACAGCGTGGTGACGCTCGTGCCTGCGATTGCGGGTGGCCGGGAGGCCTCATGAGCGTCCTGACTTCCATTATTCCGGATGAGCGGGTGGCGGGACTTTCCAACGAGGAAATCGCCAGGTACAGCCGGCATCTCCTGCTGCCGCAGGTGGGCATCGAGGGGCAGCGGCGGCTCAAGGCCGCGAAGGTGCTGCTCGTCGGCACGGGCGGCCTCGGGGCGCCGCTCGCGCTCTACCTCGCGGCCGCGGGCGTGGGGACGCTCGGCGTCGTCGACTTCGATTTCGTGGAGCCGTCCAATTTGCAGCGACAGATCATCCACGGCGTGCGGGATGTGGACCGGCCGAAGGTCGCGTCGGCGCAGGACCGCATCCGCTCGATCAACCCCGACGTGAACGTGGTCACGTACAACACGCGGCTCACGAGCGACAATGCGCTGTCCATCATAGGGGACTACGACGTGGTCGCGGACGGGACGGACAACTACCCGACGCGCTACCTCGTGAACGACGCGTGCGTGCTGCTCGGGAAGCCGAACGTCTACGGCTCGGTCTTTCAGTTCGAGGGGCAGGCGAGCGTGTTCTACGCGAAGGAAGGGCCGTGTTATCGCTGCCTCTACCCCTCGCCGCCGCCGCCGGGGCTCGTTCCGTCGTGCGCCGAGGGCGGGGTGCTCGGCGTGCTGCCGGGCATCGTCGGCACGATCCAGGCGACGGAGACGATCAAGCTGATCGTGGGCGGGGGCGATTCGTTGATCGGACGGCTGCTGCTGTTCGACGCGTGGGAGATGCGGTATCGGGAGCTGAAGATTTCGAAGGACGCGCATTGCCCGATCTGCGGCAAGAGCCCGAGCATCCACGAGCTGATCGACTACGAGGATTTCTGCGGGCTGTCGCAGGACGACGGCGAGGAGCCGATCGAGGACATCGAAGCGGCGGCGCTGAAGGCGCGGCTCGACGCGGGGGACGCGCTCCAGATCATCGACATCCGCGAGCCGCACGAGCAGGCCTTCGCCCCGTTCCCCGGCGCAAAATACATCCCGCTCGGGCAGATGGCGCGGCGGGCCGGCGAGCTGGACGAAGGGGTGGACGCGGTGTTTCTGTGCAAGATAGGGCAGCGCAGCAAGTTTGCAATCCGGGCTTTGCGGGAAACCGGTTACAAAGGGAAATTGTTGAATCTCAGGGATGGCGTGAACGCGTGGGCGCGGGACGTCGATCCGTCGCTGCCGCAGTATTGACGGCGCGGCGGGCAGGTAACAGGGTAGCAGGGTAACAGGAAACCGGAGGTACAAGTCATGGCAGAGAAGAACATTTTGAACGCGCTCACGTTTGAGCAGGCCTATCCGCTGGCCGACGTCACGAAGACGAAAGCGGTGTACGGCGCGCTGACGCCGAAATGGGTCGCGCGCCTGCTCGAGTTCAAGGGGCTCGACGCGGGCATCTACCGCGTGAACCGCGTCGTCGAGGGCGACGCGCCGCTCGACGCGCTGTGCAGCCAGGATCCGAAGAAGGTCGACATCCCGCAGGGGTTCGTGCCGTACCAGACGCAGCCGCGCGAGTACCGGCTGAACGCGATCCAGACGATCATCGGCGTCGACACGCGCGTGCAGGACGTCTACTCCTCGCCGTACGACCAGACGTCGGAGCAGATCGCGCTCGCGGCGGAGAGCCTGCGCGAACGGCAGGAGAGCCAGATCATCAATAACGATGACTACGGCCTGCTGAAAAACGTCGCGGACGGTCAACGGGTCAAGACGCGCTTCGGCCGCCCGACGCCCGACGACCTCGACGAACTCATCACGAAGGTGTGGAAGGAGCCGTCGTATTTCTTCGCGCACCCGCGCGCGATTGCGGCGTTCGAGCGCGAGGCGACGCGGCGCGGCGTCCCGCCCGTCACGACGACCGTCGCCGGCGGCACGTTCATCACCTGGCGCGGCATCCCGCTCATCCCGACCGACAAGCTCTTCGTCGACGGCCTGAAAAACCCGAAGGGCAAGGGCGGCAAGACCAACATCCTGCTCGTCCGCACGGGCGAGGCGAAGCGCGGCGTCATCGGCCTGTACCAGAAGGGCGTCCCCGGCGAACAGTCGCGCGGGCTCGCGGTGCGGCTGCGCGGCATCGACGACGACGGCGTGGCGTCCTACCTGCTGTCGGTCTACTGTTCGGCGGCGGTGCTCGCGGACGACGCGCTCGCGGTGCTCGAGGACGTCGAGGTGGGTGAATACTATGACTACGATCTCAAATAACGAAAACGTGATCGGGGCCTGGGACGCGGAGCGGGCGCTGCCGTTTGCGGTGTCTGCGCCGGAGTTGCCGCTGTTCGAGCTGCCGCCCCTGTACGCGCCCGTAGGGGCGAGGCTTGCCTCGCCCGCAACCGCGTTTCCCCTGTCGCAGATCCGCGCGGAGTTCCCGATCCTGCAGGAACGCGTGGAGGGCGGCAGGCCGCTCGTCTGGCTCGACAACGCGGCGACGACGCAGAAGCCGCGCGCGGTCATCGACCGGCTGAAGGAATACTACGAACACGAAAACTCCAACGTCCACCGCGGGGCGCACGAGCTCGCCGCGCGCGCGACGGACGCCTACGAGGACGCGCGCAAAAAGGTCGCGGCCTTCCTCGGCGCGCCGTCCGCGGAAGACATCGTCTTCGTGCGCGGCACGACCGAAGGCATCAACCTCGTCGCGCAGTCCTTCGTGAAGCCGCTGCTCTCGCCCGGCGACGAGATCGTGCTGACGATCCTCGAACACCACGCCAACATCGTGCCGTGGCAGATCCTCTCGCAGGAGACGGGCGCGGTCCTGCGCGTGGCGCCCGTCGACGACACGGGCCAGATTCTCGTGGACGAGTACCGGCGGCTTTTTTCTAAGCGGACGAAATTCGCCTCGTTCACGCAGGTGTCCAACGCGCTCGGCACGGTCGTGCCCGTGGAAGAACTCATCGCCATCGCCCACGGCTTCGGCGTACCGGTGCTCGTCGACGGCGCGCAGTCGATCCCGCACACGCCCGTCAACGTGACGGCTTTGGACGCGGATTTCTTCGTCTTCTCCGGCCACAAGCTCTACGCCCCGACGGGCATCGGCGCGGTCTACGGGAAGCGCGAACATCTCGATGCGGCGAAGCCGTACCAGGTCGGCGGCAACATGATCAAGGACGTGACGTTCGAGCGCACGGAGTACCAGGACCCGCCGCAGAAATTCGAAGCGGGCACGGGCAACATCGCGGACGCGATCGGCCTCGGCGCGGCGATCGACTTTCTGGAGCGCATCGGGATGGCGAACATCGCGGCATGGGAGCAAGAGTTATTGCGGTACGGCACGCAGGAGCTGTCGAAGGTGCCGGGGCTGCGGCTCGTCGGCACGGCGCCCCGCAAGGCGAGCGTGCTGTCGTTCGTGCTCGACGGGCACGGGGTCGAGGAAGTCGGCCGCGCGCTCAGCGTCGAGGGCATCGCGGTGCGCGCGGGGCACCATTGCGCGCAGCCGATCCTGCGGCGGTTCGGGCTCGAGGGGACGGTGCGGCCGTCGCTCGCGTTCTACAACACGCCCGAGGAGATCGACCGGCTGGCCGAAGCGCTGCGGCGGCTCGCGGGATAGGCGGGGCGAGGAGCCACGCCGTGCGTATAGCCGGAAAGTGAGGGTGTTATGGAAAAATACACGGAGTCCGCGATACGGGGTCTGGTCGACGCCATCGTGGACAGTTATGAGGAAGAGCCGGACATCATCCGCATCGGGAACGCGGATTCCATCGACCCCGAGCAGGTGCAGGCAATCCTCGACGATTTGCGGAGCCTGATCTTCGCGGGGTTTTACGACAAGCGCAAGCTGAAGCCGGACTCGGTCGAATACTACGTCGGCGAGCTCGTCGAGCGGCTGCTGTACGAGCTGCGCAAACAGATCGGCAAGGCGCTCAAGGCGACCGGCTGCGGCGCGTGGGCCGTGGACGACACGCAGGCCGAGGAGCGCGCGGAGCAGATCGCCGCGGAATTCCTCTCGCGCATCCCCGCGCTTAGGTCCGTCCTCGCGACGGACGTCGCCGCGTCCTTCGAAGGGGACCCGGCGGCGTTCAGCAAGGACGAGGTCGTGCTGTCCTACCCCGGCATTTTCGCGATCACGGTCTTCCGCCTCGCGCACGAGCTCTACCTGCTGGACGTGCCGCTCATCCCGCGCATGATGACGGAGTACGCGCACGGGCTGACCGGCATCGACATCCACCCCGGCGCGACGATCGGACACCACCTCTTCCTCGACCACGGCACCGGCATCGTCATCGGCGAAACGTCGGTCATCGGCAATTTCGTGAAAATCTACCAGGGCGTCACGCTCGGCGCGCTGTCGACGCGCGGCGGCCAACTCCAACACGGCGTCAAGCGCCACCCGACCATCGAGGACCATGTGACGATCTACTCCGGCGCGTCCATCCTCGGCGGCACGACCGTCATCGGCGAGGGCGTCGTCATCGGCTCAAACGCCTTCCTCACGAAGAGCGTCCCCCAGCGCACGCGCGTCAGCGTGAAAAACCCCGAGCTCCAGTACAGCGCGAGCGGCCGCGAAAAAGCGCGCGTCGTCGAACTGGAGCAGGACGACGCGTGGTACTATGTGATCTGAGCGGGCGCGCGGGCGGATTTTTTTGCGGGCAGGGAATCTGCCGCCGCCGGGGAAGCCTGCGTAGGCCGCGGGGGCACGCAAGTCCGAAAGCGGGGGCACCGCCGCACGATGCGCAACTCCCGCCGCACGATGCGCAATTCCCGCCGCACGATGCGCAATTCCCGCCGCCTGTTGCTCATTTTTGCAAGTTTGGTCTGCAATAACGGGTTTCAGAAGCGGCAATTGCGGAAAAACTGCCGCATTTTCGCGGTTGAGGCGGGCCTGAGGGCGATTATTTCCAGAAAATAGGTGATATTTCGCAGGGTGCGCTGACCAAACTTGCAAAAATGAGCAGCGCGACCGAATATTTTCGCAGAGGCAATGCGGACGGCGGCACGGGGCGCACGGTATGGCGGCGGAATCTTTCCGTGGAGCGGTGGTCAGTCGGGCTCGCCGTACAAATCGTACCCGTCGTTCACCGTGGGCAGGTACGAGCGCAGCTCCCCGTGCATTTCGGAGAACGCCGCCGTGCGTATCTGGAGGCGCTTCCCGAGCCGCGCCGCGAGGTTCTCAGCGAACTCCCGGCAGGCGTTCGTGTCGTAGAGTTGGATGGTGCTGAGCGGGAGCACGACGATGCCCTGGCGTTCGAGCGCGGCCGCCCGCATCAGGTCATGGCCCTGCGCCTTCGCCTGGTGGTGATGGGCGAAGCTCTGGTACTCGACGGCCAGCCGTTCGCGGGGGTAGTACAAATCGATGAAGGCGCGGTTTTGCGCAAGCCGCCGCCGCGCGTCGCTGCGCAGGGAGACCTCATGGTTGAAGACTGCGCCGCCGAGTTTGTACCCGCCGAGCGCGTGCGGCAGCGTCAAAATCATGAAGGCCAACGACTCCACAAAGGACCCCGACCCGTCCGCGAGATACCGTGCGGCGCGCTCCGCCTTGCGATGCCCGCGGTGCCCGCCCGCCCGCGCGACAAAGGATGCGATGCGCTTCTTCGTCGTAATCGCCTTCTCCGGCTCGCCCGGCGGGTGCCCGCACATCTGCAATCCGAGCAGGATCAGCCGCTGCACATCCCACTGTGCCGCCAACTCCAGGAACACGAGCTCCGGCGACGCGACCTTCCGCCCGTCCCGCGTCACGACCGCCCCGCGCGGGAGCGGAACCTCGCAGGAGTGCGCCTTCCGCACGCCAACGACCGGCCGCGCGCCGTGTGCCGAGACGGTGATGTCCCCGAAGGGGATTTGCGCTTCCGCCGCCGCCTGCTTCGCCTGCGTGTACGCCCGCGCCTGCGCCCGCACCTGCATGGCCAGCGCCGTGGCGATTCCTTCCGCGCTCAGGGAGAGCCCCGGCACGAGCTCCACGTCGTCGGGCCCAAGATGCCAGGCGATCCGGTGGAAATCCGGTATCCCCCACAATTCCGCGGCGGTGATGTGGCTCAAATACGTATTCATTTCTTCATGATAGCCCACCTTGCTCATTTTTGCAAGTTTGGTCTGCAATAACGGGTTTCAGGAGCGGCAATTGCGGGAAAACTGCCGCATTTTCGCGGTTGAGGCGGGCATGAAGGCGATTATTTCCAGAAAATAGGGGATATTTTGCGAGGTGCGCTGACCAAACTTGCAAAAATGAACAGCGAGGGCGGATTTTTTTGCAGACGGGGAATCTGCCGCCGCCGTGGGACTGCGCATTGGTGCAATCTCAGGCTTGACAAGGGGTGCTTACCGTGTAATAATATATAAAACATATAATATAAGTATACAAAACGGGGAGGCGTAGGGATATGAAGGATCAGATGACGCCCGTCGAGCGGTTTCGGGCGCTGGCGGAGGGCAAGGCGGTCGACCGCATCCCGCACGGGTTCGGGGTCGGCGACACGGCCGCGAAATTGCAAGGGTACAGCATGACCGAGTACAACCTCGACGCGAAGGTGCAGGTGGACGTGGGCGTGCGCGCCTACCGCGAGTTCGGGCTCGACGGGCTTATGGCGTTCATCCGCACGCAGGAGCTGTTCGGCACGGAGACCGTCTACCCGGCGAACAGCACGCCGTACGTGGCGGAGACGGTCGCGCTCGAAGGGGACGCGCTGAAGAAGGACTACCTCGGCGACCCGAAGACGAACCCGAAGCTGCGCGTCTTCTGGGACGTGCTCGACGGGCTGTTCGCGGCGGTCGGGGACGAGGTGCCGATCGCGGTCGCGATGGAAGGGACGTACACCGCGGCCGGCCGTGCGATCGGCGTCGAGAAGCTGCTCAAGCTCTCGCTGCGCGACCCGGAGTACGTGACGCGGGTGCTCGACCTGATCTCCGACGCGCAGGTGCGGATCATCGAGGCACTCGAGGGCTACGGCGTGGGCTTCGGCATGATG
>JAISTF010000145.1 GCA_031272745.1 Eubacteriales Family XIII. Incertae Sedis bacterium | reverse complement strand
GGATCCGATCTTCGGGCTCGACGTGTCGTTCTACACGTTCCGTCTGCAGTTCATTCACAACCTCAACTCGACGGTCATCACGGGCATCGTCGTGTACGCGTTCATGACGTTCATCTATTACGCGATCCTGCTCTCCGCGCTTCCGCCGAAAGCGATTCCCGTCGACGAGGGCGACCCGGAAGACGAGCTCGGCAAGCGCCGCAAAAAAACGGAGCAAAAGCCAAAGGAACGCAGCCCGTTCATGGACGCGCTGCTCCGCTCCATCGGCATCGACCCGGAGATGGTCGGCTCCAATACGCAGGAGCGGCCGCAGGCGGACGGCGCGGGCACCGGCGGGCATTTCAAGGAGCTGATCTACATCGCGTCCAAGCAGATCATCGTGCTCGGCGTGCTGTTTTTCCTCATGCTCGGCGTGAACTTCTTCTTGCAGCAATTCGACCTGCTCTACACGCAGACCAGCGTGCTCTACGGCGCGGGCTACACGGACATCCACATCAAGCTCTGGATGCTGCGCATCCTCATCGCGCTCGCGGTCGTCGCGGCCGTGTTCTTCGCGGTCGGCGTCGGGCGCAAAAAGGCGAAGACCGCCTTCATCGTGCCCGGCATCATGATCGGCGTCGGCATCGTGGGTTCGATCACGGGGGCCATTGTCCAAAACCTTGTCGTCGATCCCGACGCCATCAACAAAGAGGGGCCCTACCTTTCCTACAACATTGAATTCACGCAAAACGCCTATGACCTTCGCGACGTGTCGGTGGTCGACTTCCCCGCCGCGAACGATTTGACCGGCGAGGACATCCTGAACAATTCGGACACGATCAAAAACATCCGCATCAACGACTACGACCCCGCGAAGATTTTCTACAATTCGACGCAGAGCATCCGGCAGTATTATGACTTCAACGACGTGGACGTCGACCGTTATATGGTCAACGGCGAGTACACGCAAACCTTCCTGACCGCGCGCGAAATCGACGAGACGAAGCTGCCGCAGGAATGGATGAATCTGCATCTGCTCTACACGCACGGCTACGGCGTCACGCTGTCGCGCGTCGACAAGGTGACGAGCAGCGGGCAGCCCGACCTGCTCATCAAAAACATTCCGCCCGAATCCTCGGTCGAGGAAATCGAAATCACGCGGCCGGAGATTTACTTCGGCGAGCTGACGAACAGCTACATCGTCACGGGCACGGATACGATGGAGTTTGACTATCCGCAGGGCGAGTCCAACACGACGACGATGTACGAGGCCGACACCGGCATCCGCATGAACCTGTTCAACCGCTTCATGTTCGCAATCCGCGAGCAGAGCATGAAACTGCTCGTGTCATCGAACATCAGCAGCGACTCCAAAATTATTATAAACAGGAACATCACGCAGCGCGTGCGGGAGATCATGCCATACCTGCAATACTCCGACCCGTACATGGTGACGGCCGAAGGCAAGCTGTACTGGATCATCGACGCGTACACGACGAGCAGCAGCTATCCGTATTCGGAGCCGTACAATTACAGCATCGGCGACAAGACAAACTACATCCGCAATTCGGTGAAGGTCGTCATCGACGCGTACACGGGCGACACGGGCTACTACCTCGTCGACGACAGCGACCCCGTCGCGAACACGATGAAGGGCATCTACCCGGCGCTGTTCCGCACGATGGACCAGATGCCCGAAGGCGTCGCGCAGCACATCCGCTACCCGTCGACGATGCTGACGATCCAGGCGAACATCTACACCAGGTACCACGTCAACGACGTGCGCGTCTTCTACCAGGGCGAGGACCGCTGGGCGATCGCGAACGAGAAGGTCGGCGCGAGCGACAAGGAAACGCCGATGACGCCCAACTACTACATCATGAAGCTGCCGGGCGAGGATCAGGTCGAGTTCATCAATTCGATTCCGTACACGCCGCGCGACAAGAACAACATGACGGGCCTGCTCGTGGCGCGCAACGACGGGGAGCACTACGGCGAGCTGCTGCTGTACACGTTGCCGAAGGGCCGCATCGTCATGGGGCCGTCGCAGATCGACGCGCAGATCGCGCAGGACACGGCGATTTCGCAGGACTTCGCGCTCTGGCAAAACTCCGGCTCGGAGTACCGCCGCGGCAACCTGTTCGTCGTGCCGATCGAAGACTCGATCATGTACGTCGAGCCGATCTACCTGCAGGCAAACGAGGGCTCGATGCCGGAAGTCAAAAAGATCATTGTGTACTATAACGATCGCATTGCCTATGAGGACACGCTCGCAGAGGCTTTGGACGCCATGTTCGGCGCCGGCGTTGGCGATGGCAGCGCGACGCAGGTCGGCGGCGCGGACGCGGACCAGGAAGGCGGCGCGGACGCGGTCGGCGGCGGGTCTTCCGGCGCGGCGGGCGGCACGTCCGGCGGCGGCTCCGGCTCCGGCGCGGCCGGCGGCTTGGGCACGATGACGAAGGACGAGTTGATCCAGGCGGCGCAGCAGGCGTACGACGACGCGCAGGAAGCGTTGACGCGCGGCGACTGGGCGGCCTACGGCAAGGCGCAGCAGGAGCTCGGGGAGATCCTCGAGCAACTCGCGGGCCCGAAGGCGGCCGTGGCGACGCCGATCGAAGACATCGAGGCGGAGGCCGCGGAAGAAGGCGCCGCAGCGGAGGATGCCGAGCCGACGGAAGAGGCTCCCGCAGAAGAAGAATAGACGACATATGCTTGACATCAAAAGAATCCGTGAAGACTACGACGCGGTGAAGACCGCCGTCGAATCGCGCGGCAAGGGCGACTTCGGTCTCGCCGACGCGCTTGCCTTGGACGGCGAGCGGCGCGCGCTGATCGCGGACGTCGAACAGAAAAAGAGCCGGCAAAACGCTGTCTCCAAGGAGATCCCGCAGATCAAGAAAGCGGGCGGCGACGCCTCGGCGGTGCTCGCCGAGATGAAGGCCCTGTCCGACGAGGTGAAGGTCGGCGACGCCAGGCTCGCGGAGATCGAGGAGCGGCTGAAGGATGTGCTGCTCGGCATCCCGAACACGCCGGACGCCTCCGTGCCCGTCGGCGCGGACGACGGCGAAAACGTGGAGCTGCGCAAGGTCGGCGAGCCGCCGGCGTTTGCGTATGAGCCGAAACCGCATTGGGACCTCGGCACGGATTTGGACATCTTCGACTTCGAGCGCGCGACGAAGATCGCGGGCGCGCGCTTCACGGTGAGCAAGGGCGCGGGCGCGCGGCTCGAACGCGCCGTCGTGAACTTCATGCTCGACCTGCATACGGGCGAGCACGGCTTCACGGAAATTCTGCCGCCCTTCCTCGTGAACCGCGCGGCGATGACGGGCACGGGGCAGCTGCCGAAATTCGAAGAGGACATGTTCCACGTGCCGGCCAAGGACATGTTCCTCGTGCCGACGGCCGAGGTGCCGCTCACAAATCTGTACGCGGACGAGATCCTGCCCGGCGAGATGCTGCCGCACTACATCACGGCGTACACGCCCTGCTTCCGCAAGGAGGCCGGCGCGGCGGGCCGCGACACGCGCGGGCTCATCCGCGTCCACCAGTTCAACAAGGTGGAGCTCGTGAAATTCGTGCGGCCCGAGGACAGCTGGGATGAGCTGGAGTCCCTGACGGCGGCGGCCGAGGAAGTCCTGAAGCGCTTGGGCCTGCCCTACCGCACCGTCGCGCTGGCAACGGGCGACCTCGGATTTTCGTCGGCGAAGACCTACGACATCGAGGTGTGGATGCCGAGTTACGGCCGCTATGTGGAAATCAGTTCGTGCAGCAATTTCACGGACTTCCAGGCGCGGCGCGCGGGCATCCGCTTCCGCCGTGAGCAGGGCGCGAAGCCCGAATACGTCCACACGCTGAACGGCTCCGGCCTCGCGGTCGGCCGCACGGTGGCGGCCGTCCTCGAAAACTGCCAACAGGAAGACGGCACGGTCACGGTGCCGGAAGCGCTGCGCCCCTACGCCGGCGCCGACACCATCCAGAAAAGGAAGCCGCGAGCGTCTGCGAGAATCATCCATCCTCCTACTTCACCCTTACCTCGAACGCGCAGGACTTGCCGGCGGCTTTCACGGTCACGGTGGCTTTGCCCTTTGCCACGGCCGTCAGGCGGCCGGCCTTGTCCACGGCCAGGACGGCGGTGTTGGAGCTGCGGAACGTCACGGCCGCGCCCGTCGGCACCTTTGACGAGACGCGGACGGCGAGGTCGCGGCTTTCGCCGGGCGCGAGGCTCTGCGGCGGGTCCTTCACCGTCACCTTCGGGGTCACGGCGAGCTTCTTGACGACGTCCCGGTGGACCCGGCGACGGGGAAGGTGACGGTGGTCGGCAAGGTGCCCGCGAAGGGCGCGACGGTGAAGGTGACGGCGACGACGCTGAACGGCAAGAAGACGACGGTGAAGATCAAGCTGTCGCCG
>JAISTF010000111.1 GCA_031272745.1 Eubacteriales Family XIII. Incertae Sedis bacterium | reverse complement strand
GCGCTTGTCCGAGGCGCGGGTCAGGCTGCGCGCCTACGCGGTTCAGCCCACCTTGTAGACCATCACGAGGCCGGATTTCTGGAAGACCTGCGCGACCTCGAGGAGATCCATGCCGGCGGAGTTCGCCGAAATCAGGTTGGACACCCAGGTGACGCCGAAATCGACCGTGCCGTTCTTCACGGCCGTAGTCTCGCCGATGTCGCCGCCGCCGGGGATGATCTCGACGTTGAGCCCGACGCCTTCATAATAGCCCTTGGCGAGCGCGACGTAGTAGCCCATGAACTGCGCCTGCGGGAGCCACTTCAACTGGATCTTCACGTCCGTCTTCTCGGGCGCAAACGTGGCGTCCGCCGATCCGGTCGCGGCCTCCCAGTAGGACGTGTCGCGCAGGTCGTCGAGCGTCAGCGTCTGGAGCGCCTCGGCCGCCGCGCTGTCGTCGAGCTGGATATACTGCTTCGCGAGGTCGAGCGTCTGCTGCATCGCGGCCTCGTCCATCGTGCCGACGGGCACGCTCAGGTCCACGAGCTTCGCGACCTCATCCGCCATGTACGCCTGGTGCTCCGGCGACACGGACGAGCCGTATTCGAAGACGATCTCCGCCGCCTCCGCCGGGTTCTCCGCCGCGTACTGCCAGCCCTGCATCGACGCGTAGATGAACGCCTTCACGGTCTCGGGGTTCGCCTCGGCGAACGCGCGCGTCGTGAACAGGTTGTCCTCGAGCATCGCGACGCCCTCGTCGTTCATGTCGATCCACTTCACGGTGTCGCCGTAGCCGTAGCCGCCGTCGTAGCTATTGACGACGAGCCCGAGCTCGTTGTACGTCATCGCGGACGCGAGCAGCACGGAGTCGTCGTCGAAGCCGTCCATGTCAAACGCCTGGCTGATGTACTCGGTCGGCAGACCGTACTTCGTGAGCAGCGCGAGCAGCTCGTACTCGTTGCCGAGCCCCCAGTTGCCGACCTTGCCTTCGCCGGCCGCGATGGTCAGGACCTCTTCCGCCGTCATGTCCGCGGTGAAAACGCCGTTGCCCGCGGGCGCGGCCGCCTCCGGTTCTTCCGTTTCCTCGATCACCTCGACGGACGATCCGCCCTCGGCCTCGGCCGCCGGCTCCGACGCGCCGCCGCCCGAAGATCCGCCGGAACCCCCGCAGGACGCGAGGAGCAGGACCGCCGTCAGGCAGCCCGCCAACAGTACACACAATTTCCTTTTCATTTCATGTCCTCCTTATTCTCTGCATGAAACTACAATAACGAACCATTTATGTACGCCACCTCTTGCCGCAGACTAACTTTTCGACCAGCAGCAGCACGGCGTACGACGCGATGCCGAGCCCGCAGGCGACGACGATGTACGCCCATGCCGTGGCGTACTGCGCAAGTGTGATGTTGTCGCGGATCATGCGGCCGATGCCGATGATGTACTCCGCGAAATACTCGCTGATGAGCGCGCTGATGACGCTGGTCGGCACGATGACGCGCAGCGCGATGAAGATATGCGGAACGCTGTTCGGCAGGCGGAGCTTGAGGAAGATCGTCTTCCGGTCCGCCGCGTAGGAAAGCAGCAGGTCTTCCGAGAACGGCTTGAGATCCGTCAGGCCGCGGTAGGCGCCGAGGCTCATCACGACCGCGCAGAGCAGCGCGACGACGATGATCTTCGCGACCGTGCTGCGCACTTCGACGTCGCCGCTGACGTCGCGCGTGAGGTTGATGACGACGGGCGCGAGCGCGACGATGGGGATCGCGTTGAACGCGCCGATGACGCGCAGGCCGCCCACGCCCCAACGCGGCGACATCGCGGCCGCGACGGAAATGCCGTATCCGGCCACGCAGCCGATGGCGAGCCCGCCGAACACGACCGTGCAAGTCGCGCTGAGGTTTTCGAGAATCTTCGGCACGTTGCCCGCGAGGATCCGCGCGATGTGGCCCGGCAGCGGGAACGTGAACGTGTCCGTGCCGAGGATCGCGTGCAGCGCCTGTGTCTGCCACAGCACAAGCAGCACGGCGGCGAACGCGACGGGCAGGACGATTCCGCTGACGCGGTCCTTCACGCTTTGCTCCATTTGCGGGCCCTCCTTTCGTTGGGCAGCGCGAGCCGCTCCGCGAGCGTCACCGCGTTGATGCTCAGCACCCCCACGATGGCGGAGAAAAAGACGATCTGCCAAAAGACAAAGATCGACATCGCATGCTTCAGCGACTGCGAGAGCATGCACCCGAGCCCGCCGTCGCCCTGCAGCGTGTCGACGAGGATGGACGCCGTGATCGCGAGCGGCGCGGCGATTTTCATGCCCGTGAAAAAATACGGCAGCGCCACCGGGATGTACAGCTTGACGTAGGTCTGCGGCCGCGTCGCCGCGTAGGAGAGGAAAAGGCTGTCCTTTTCCGGCTCCACGGATTTGAGGCCCGCGAGCGTGTTCGCCGCGACCGGATAAAACGTCAGGATCGCCGCGATGACGATGCGGCTCTGTCCGATGTCGCCCGTGATGCCGAGCACGATCGGCGCCATCCCGAGGATGGGGATCATTTGAATAATCATCAGATACGGGAATGCGATCTTTTCGACAATCCCCGACAATTTCATCAGCAGCGCGAGGCCGAAGCCGATGCCCGTGCCGATCGCAAACCCGATGCCCGCGCGCGCGAGCGTTGCCGCCGCCGCATTGAGCACGATCTGCCGCGCCGTCAGCCCGCCCGCGACGGCCTTGTCGCTGAAGACGGACTGGACGATCTGCCACAGGTGCGGCAGGACGTTTTCGGGCGTCCTCTTGACGGTCTCGATGTATGCGGCGCCGATTTCCCAGGCGCAGACGAGGATCGCGATCCAGACGAGCGTGATGAACAGGTTCGAGCTTGTGAAGTGGACGCGCGGCTGGGCCATGTCACACCCCCTCGAAGCTGCCGCGCACGCGCGCGACGTATTCGACGAACTCCGCCGTGTCGCGGATTTCGAGCGGCCGCGGACGCTTCAGCTTCACGTCGACGACGGCCGACAGCCGGCCCGGCCTCGGCGAGAAGACGCAGACGCGGTCGGAGAGGTAGACGGCCTCGGCGATGTTGTGCGTGACGAAGACGATCGTCTTGCCCGACTCCTGCCAGATCTGAAGCAGGTCGGCCTGGAGTTTTTCGCGCGTGAATTCGTCGAGCGCGGAGAAGGGCTCGTCCATCAAAAGGATTTCCGGCTCGATGACGAGCGCGCGCGCGATGCCCACGCGCTGCTGCATCCCGCCCGAAAGCTCCTCGGGATAGGCGTCGAAAAAGCGGTGGAGCCCGACCATGTGCAGCATCGCGTCCGCGCGCTCGCGCCGCTCCATCGGCGGCACATGCATGATTTCGAGCGGCAGCTCCACGTTTTTGCGCACCGTGCGCCAGTTCTGCAGCACGGGGCTTTGGAACACGATGCCGTATTTGCGATCCTTGCGCGCCTGCTCCGGCGTGCCGTCCGCGACCGTGAGCGCACCAGACGTCGGCTCCAGCAGATTCGCGATGATGCGCAGCAGCGTCGTCTTGCCGCAGCCCGACGGCCCGAGCAGCGAGACAAACTCGCCCCGCTCGATGTCGAGCGTCACGCCCTCCAGCGCGACCGTTTCGTTGCGGCTATACACCATCCCCAAATCTTTGATTGAAATCTCAACCATCTCGTCTCCTTGCCGCGCCCTACCCGCGGCTGCGTTTCTATTGTGAATGAGAGGAGTATAGCAGAGTTTCGCAAAAATAGCAATACTATTCTATAAATTTCGAAAAGACAGAATAGTCTGATAAATAAGGGGCGCCCGTCTCCGAGCGCCCCTCCGCGTCACTCCGCGTCGGCGACCGTGAAGCGCATCCGCACGCGCGTGCGACTCTCCGCTTCGTCGATCAGCGCGATGGCGGCGTCTGCGTAGGAAATGCGGCTTTCGCCCTTCGCGTTCAGCAGCAGCTCGTCGCGGCCCGCGCGGTATTTCCCCGTGCGCGCGCCGTCCGCGTCGAACACCCCCGGCGGGCTCAGGTACGTCCAGCGCACGTCCTTCCGCCCCCGCAGCTCGTCAAACGCGGCCGTCATCGCCGTCGAGAGCGGCAGATACTCCTTCGGCATGAGCGGCGAGTCGAGCAGCCGCTGCTTGTGCGCCTTGTCGACGTAGAGGCTGCCCGCGCTGCCGACGACGATCAGCCGCTCCGGCTTGTCCGCGAGCAGGTTCGCGAGATGCCGCAGCGACGTGACGTGCTCGCCCAGCCGGTCCTTCTCCCACACGCCGAAGGCGTCGATCACGGTCGACCAGCCCTTGAGGTCCTTGTACGTCAGATCGTACAGGTCCCGCAGCATCACATACGCCCGCGCGTCCACGTCCTCCGCTTTCCTGCGCACGACGGCGAGCACCTCGTGCCCCCGCCCGAGCGCCTCGGCGGTCAGCAGCCGCCCCATCCTGCCTCCGGCCCCGATGATTGCGATTTTCATCATGAATACCTCCGTTTCTATATGTCCATGCCCGATAATGCGTACGCTCCCCACGGTAAAGTTTCAGCCCACCCGAAAGTCAAGAGGCGCCCCGCCGCAACCAGCAGGGCGCCCTTTCATAGCAGCGAGATTCTTACCTTTCCTGCCCTAACCCTTCCAGAGCGGTACATCGCCGATGTTGATGTCTTTTTCTGTCACATCGACGGGGCCGAATTTCTGAGGCAGATAGCCGGCCTTCTCAAAGAGAAGTGTGTATTTCCCGTTCGCGAGCCC
>JAISTF010000092.1 GCA_031272745.1 Eubacteriales Family XIII. Incertae Sedis bacterium | reverse complement strand
GCACCATGCCGCCAGTATACCACGGCACGTCGTGACAAAAGTCACGGGCAAAACAAGCGGGTGTCACTTCCGCGCGGGCGCACGGGGGCTTATGATGGGGACATCAGAAAACAACGGGGCTCGCGAGGCGGGCCATCAGAGAAAAGAAAGGAAGGTAAGGTCATGGAAAAGAAGGATGCAATGCAGGTAGCGGGGAAGGTCGCCATCGTCGTGATGAAGATCGTGCTCATCGTCTGCTCGGTGCTGCTCGGGGTCGCGCTCGTGGCGTACTTCGGCGCGGCCACGGGGAATCTGCCGGTCTACGTGACGGACGACGCGGGGCGCGCGGCGCAGGTCGCGGCGGACGCCGGAATCGTAGCGGCGGAGTTTGCGGAAATCCCGTTCGTCGGGCTCATCGTGGCCATCGCGGTTTGCGCGGTCGGAATCTGCGCCGTGCGCAGGCTGATGGGGCAGAAGGCGTTCGCGTCGCAGACGGACGCGGTGGCGTTCGCGTTCGGGAAGGCCGGCGTCGCGTTGCTGCTGCTCGGGCTGATCTTCCAGCCGTGGCTCATCGCCGGCGCGGTGGTGTGCTGGGTCATCCAGTGCGTGCTGCGCAAGACGGCCGCGGACGGCGGGCAGGCGGCGTAGCGTCGGCCGCGCTGTTCCGCGCTGCGCGCTGAAGGCGGGGAACCCCCTAATACTCAATGCCCTTGCGGGCGACGGCACCCCTGTCGAAGGGGTGCTTGATTTTGTGGATTTCGGAGACGTAGTCGGCGAGCGCGAGCAGCTCCGGCGCGGGGTCGCGGCCCGTCAGGACGATTTCCGTGTCCGCGCGGCGGGCCTCGATAAGCGCGAGCAGGTCGGCGAGCGCGACCATGCCGGTCGACACGGCGGAGCAGGCTTCGTCGAGAAGCAGCAGGTCGGCGGGCGCGGCGGCGGCGGCGGCGAGCGCGGCGCGCAGGGCCTCGCGGTATTCGGCCTTCGCCTCGTCGTTCATCTGATAGGAAAATTGGACGCCCCATTTCCCAAAGACCTCGCCGCCCGCGTCCTCGATGACGGTCACGCCGGGGAGCTGCCGCAGCGCCGCGATTTCGGAGCTGCGCCCGCCCTTCATGAGGAAGACGGCCGCGACGCGCAGCCCCGCGCCCGCCGCCCGCAGCGCGAGCCCGAGCCCCGCCGTCGTCTTGCCCTTCCCGTCGCCCGTGTACAAATGGATCATCTTGTTTCCTTCCTTTTCTACTACGCTTCCTTCAGCACGACGGGGATGCCTGCAATAATGCGGACGACCCGCTCTGCTTTTGCGGCGAGGCGGCACGCGAGTCTGCCCGTCGCCTCGCGCGCGTCGCGTTCTTCGCGGGTGGCGGGGATGACGCCGGAGCCGACCTCGTCGCAGGTGATGACTTCCTTTGCGAGCAGGGCGGCGAACAGGTCGGCGGCGGGCTCGTTCGGTTCCGCGGCGGCGGCGGAGTCCGTGACAGCGGCGGACTCCGTAGCAGCTGCGGTTTCCGTGAAGGCCGACGGGTGCGCGAAGACGAGCTCGTGCAGGTTGAGCAGGACGGGGCGGCCGTCCGCGAGCGCCGCAGCCAGCCGACGCCTTTCGTCCCGTGCGTCGCCGACGCGGGGCATGTCCGTAGAGTCCGCCATCTGCGCCGCCGTGTAGCCGAGGCTCTCCACATACGCGCGTTTGCCCGCGGCCGCGCCGCCTACCACCAAGATCATAGAAACGTCCCTCCTCCGATGGTCGCGCCGACACAGACGATGGCCCCGAGCGCCCAGATTTCCGCGATTTGTATGGCGTAGCCCGCGATGTCGCCGGTCATGCCGCCGAATTCGCGCAGGCTCATCCAAAAGGTGTAGACGGCGCAGCCGGCGACGGCGGCCGCGCCGAAGGTGCCGACGAAAGGCAGCGACGTGTTTTCCGTTTGCAAGCCGAACAGCACGCAGGCGAGTTCGATGCCGGCGAGGCCGACAAGAAAACACACGACGCTGACCACCTCCGGCGCCTTCCCGCGCCGGTACAGCGAACCGCCGCCTTTGTAGTCTCCGACGAGCGTTGCGAGAATGTCGCCGTTTTGGACATGGCGGCCGGACAGGCTGAGGGTCGCCGCCCACGCGCGGCTCATGACGGAGACGGCGCCGAGCATCCAGGCCGCCGCGAACGGCCGCACGCCGGCCACACGCACCCATTCCACGTACTCGCAGCCAAGCGCAAAGTACAGCAACAGGTAGGCCGCGAGCGCGATGCCCGCGAAGGCGCCGATGTTCGGGTCTGCGAGGATTTCGACCTTGCGCTCCTTCGGGGCGCGCGAGGCGAGCGCGTCGACGGTGTCCGCGAAGCCGTCGAGGTGGATGCCGCCGGTGAGGGCGACGGGCAGCAGCGTGAGGCCGGCCGCCGTGAGGATAGTGCCGAAGCCGGCCGCGCCCGCGAGCAGGAGCCAGCCCCAGAGCACGAAGCCGTTCATGACGCCGACGAGCGGCAGCGCGGCGAGGACGGCGGGGCCGTAGGCGCGCGCGAAGTCCTGCCGCGGCAGGGGGATGCGCGAGAACAGGGAGAGGGAGAGTGCGATGGAGCGGAGGGTCGTCATGGGGTGCCTCTCGGGAAAGACGGCGGGGGGGTGCCCTTCAGCAGCAGCGGGATGCCGCAGACGAGTTCACAGACGAGGTCGAAGCGGGCGGCGAGCGTGGCGTTGAGCAAGCCGAGGATTTCGACGTAGAGGCGCGTCGAGGCGGAGTAGCCGGCGGCGGGGATGCCGGCGAAGCCGCTGCCGACGTCGTTGGTCACGACGATGAGGTTTTCGCAGCGCGACTCCAGCGCGGCGATGTCCGCGAGGATGCGCTCTGCGGCGAAAGCGTCAGCGGTGCCGTTATTGTCAAAAAGCTCGTTGGCCGTGAGGTTGCAGAGGCATTCCAAAAGGACGGTCGCGCCGGCGTCGGGAACGAACGAGGCGACGCGCACGTCGCGCTCGACGGTGCGGAAGCCGCGCTCGGCGCGCATCGCGAGGTGGCGGGCGATCTTCGCGAGCGACTCCTCGCCGTAGGGGCGCATGGTCGCGAGGTAGTAGACGGGGGGCGCGCAGGCCGCCGCCAGTTTCTCCGCGTAAGTGCTTTTTCCGTTGGCGCTGCCGCCGGTGAGCAGGATGTTCATAGCTTCATTGTACTACCATTTTTCGAGCAGGTCGCGCATCCAGGCGTGGACGTCCATGCCGTAGACGGCCTCGAGGTTTGCGGGCGACAGGGCTTCGGACGGGGCGCCGGCCGAGACGATGCGGGCGCGGTCCATGAGCAGCACGCGCGAGCCGTAGGCGCGGGCGAGGCTCAGGTCGTGCGTGACGGAGAGGACGGCTTTCCCGGGGCGGCGCAGCCATTCGCGGACGAGTTCGAAGGTGCGTTTTTGGTACACGAGGTCGAGGTGGTTCGTCGGCTCGTCGAGGATGAGCATGCGCGGGTCCTGCGCGAAGACCTGCGCGAGGAAGGCGCGTTGGAGCTCGCCGCCGGACAGGGTCAGGACGGACTGCTGCGCAAAGGGCGCGAGCCCCGTCCTCTCGATGGCCTCGCGCACGAGCTCGTCGTCGCGGCCTGCAGGGTTGCGCCCGGAGCCACCATCGCACCCGTCATCCCTACCACCGCGCCCGCCGCCGCCGCGCGCGAAAAACCCCTCGCGATGCGCATAACGCCCGAGCCGCACGACCTCGGCGACGGTGAAGGCGTAGAGCGCGGCGTTGCTCTGGGCGAGGACCCCGATGCGCCGCGCGACCTGCGGCGGCTTCATGCGGCGCAGCGGCTCGCCCTCGAAGAGGACGTCGCCGGTGTAGGGGGCGCCCTGCGCGATGGCGTTGACGAGCGTGCTCTTGCCCGCGCCGTTCGGCCCGCAGACCATGACCCACTCGCCCTCGGCGACCGTGAAGCTCACGCCGTCCACGAGCGTGAGGTCGCCGTAACGCACCGTGACGTCCCGCGCTTCAAGCATCGTCATTTCCCCTTCCTCCGCGCCGCCGTGAAGATGTTGACGAAGAGGATCGCGCCGATGAGCGACGTGACGACGCCGATGGGCAGCTCGCGCGGCGAGAGCAGGGTGCGCGCCGCGAGGTCGCAGAGCATGAGGAAAATCGCGCCGCCGAAGATCACGGCGGGCATGAGGCGCAGGTGGTTCGGCCCGACGAGGAACCGCACCATGTGCGGCGTCACGAGCCCGACGAAGCCGATCGTGCCGCCGACCGACACGCAGATGCCCGTGAGCGCCGAGACGCAGATGAGGACGACGAGCTTCGTGCGCTTCACATCGACGCCGATGTGCAGCGCGTTGTCCTCGCCGACCGCGAACGCGTTGAGCTCGCGCCGCTTCGTGAGCAGCACGCCGCCGAACGCGAGCAGCGCGACCGCGAGCAGCGCGGCGTTGCCGTAGTTTGTGCTCGCGAGCGAGCCCATCGTCCAAAACAGGATCGTGCGCGCCTTGTCGCCCGCGAACGTGACGAGGATGGACGAGATGCTCGCGACGAACATCGAGTAGATGACGCCGAGCAGGATGATCGTGTTGGACGACAGCGAGCGGTCGAGCCGGTACGCGAGCGTCAGGATGACGAGCAGCGACAGGAACGCAAACGCCGCGGCCATGATCGTCGTGCCCGCGAGCGGCAGCCCCGGGACCTGTACGCCGAAGACGATGGCGACGATCGCGCCGAGCCCCGCACCCGACGACACGCCGAGCGTCGTCCCGTCCGCGAGCGGGTTTTTCAAAAGCCCCTGCATCGCGCAGCCGCAGACGGACAGCGCCGCCCCCATGAGCCCCGCGACGAGCACGCGCGGGAAGCGCACGGAGACGACGATGGACCAGACCTTGGCGTCGCCCGCCGGCCGGCCGGTCAGCGCCAGCCAGACCTCGCGCGTCGCGTCAACAAACGGCACGCGCACGCTGCCGAGCGACACGCACAAGACGATCGCCGCCGCCGTCGCGACGGCGAACGCCGCCCAGACCCACGGCCGGAACGATTCCCGAAAGGCGCTACCTGCCATGCACAAAGTCGGACAGGGCCTGCACGCCTTCTGCGAGACGCGGTCCGGGCCGCGACAGTTCGTTATTCGGAAGTTCGATGATGGCCTGGTTTTGGATGGCGGCCACGGTTTCCCAGCCCGGGCGCTGCAGCAGCTCTTCGACGGGCTGGAGCCCCTCGCCGTAGTACATCGTGATGGTCAGGATGTAGTCGGGGTTGCGCTCGATGACCTGCTCCTCGGACACCTCCGCGTAGCCTTCGAGGTCCGCGAAGACGTTCGTGAGGCCGACGAGCTCCGCCGCCTCGTTCATGAACGTGCCGCTGCCGGCCGCCCACAGGCCCCATTCGAGCGGGCTGACCTCGAAGTAAATCGTGCCGCCGTCCACCTTGTCCGCGGTCGCCGCGTCAAACGTCGCCTTCATGGTTTCAATAATCCCTTCCGCCTCCGCTTCCTTGCCGGTCAGCGTGCCGAAGTCGCGGATGGAGCTGTACGTTTCCTCGATCGTCTTCGCGTCCGAGGAGTAGACGGCGATGCCCGCGGCCTCGAGCTGCTCCACCTGCTCGGGCGTCTGCGCCATCGTGTTCATGAAGACGAGCTCGGGCTCGAGCGCGATGATCTGCTCGATGTTGGTCTCGGCGCCGGAGCTGACGGCCGGCACGTCTAAGACCTCGGACGGCCAGTCGCAGTATTCGCCGCGGCCGACGACGGTGCCGCCCGCGCCGAGCGCGTAGAGGATTTCCGCGTCCGAGGCGGCCAAGGCGACGGTCTTCGTCGCGGGGGCCGCGAGGATCACGTCGCGGCCGGTCTGGTCGACGAGGGCGATGCCGCCGGCGGGGGCGGTGGTGTCGGCGTCGGCGTCGGTGCCGCTGCCGCAGGCGCTGAGCGTGAGCATGGCGAGCAGCACGGCGAGCACCAGCGCCGCTGCCGCGAGGGGGGATTTGTGTTTCATGGCAGTCTCCTTTCCCATGGCGGGCGCCGCCAGGGAAAGCAAGTTCGGAATCAAACCTTGACGCCGGACGCCCTCAATACCCAGAAGAGCCCTCTGCAAATGGATGGTCGGTCAGGTCTCCCGGCTTCGCTTCGTCCTACGGGGCCCCTTCCCGCCCTGTCACAGGCAGTGGCTCTGCGCCCTTTCGTCCGCTTCACGGTTACTGGTATAGCGCGGGCATCGCACCCGCTTCCCTTGCCCCGAACATCGCGTTCTTGACTTTCACAGGATACGGCATTGATAGGGCAGGTGTCAAGCCACCCCCCCTGGTTCAAACATGAATATTGAATGCGAAATCTATGTGAAATATCATAGATTCCGCACGGAATTTATTTTTTTGTTGTTGCATATTTTCGAAAAATACAGTAT
>JAISTF010000091.1 GCA_031272745.1 Eubacteriales Family XIII. Incertae Sedis bacterium | reverse complement strand
TAGCGGTCGTACAGCGTCTTCGTGATCGCCGCCGTCAGCGTCGTCTTGCCGTGGTCGATGTGCCCGATCGTCCCGATGTTCACATGCGGCTTGGTCCTCTCAAATTTTGCTTTCGCCATTTTGTTGTTCCTCCTTAAATCACTTATTTATCTTATCAATCAAATTCTCAGGCAGCCTCTCGAAGTGGTCGAACTGCATCGTGTACACGCCGCGGCCCTGCGTCTTGCTGCGCAGATCCGTCGCGTAGCCGAACATCGACGAGAGCGGCACATAGCCGCGCACGATGGCCGCGCCGCTGCTCATGTCCGACCCCTCGATGCGGCCGCGCCGCGCGTTGAGGTCGCCGATGATGTCGCCCATATACTCCTCGGGCACCGTCACCTCGATCTTGAAGATCGGTTCGAGCAGCACGGGGCCGGCTTTCGCCACGGCTTCGCGGAAGGCGAGCGAACCCGCCACCTTGAACGCCATCTCCGAGCTGTCCACCTCATGGTAGGCACCGTCGTAGAGCTCCACGCCCACGTCGACGAGCTGGTAGCCCGCGACCGGACCGTTTTCCATCGCCTCTTTGACGCCGTTCTCGACGGCCGGAATGTATTCCTTCGGCACCGCGCCGCCGACGATCGTGCTCTTGAACTCGAAGCCCTCGCCGGGCGCGCGCGGGTAGAGCTTGATCTTGACGTGCGCAAACTGCCCGTGGCCGCCCGTCTGCTTCGCGTATTTGTAGTCCGACTCCGCCTCGCGCGTGATCGACTCCTTGTACGAAACCTGCGGCTTGCCGACGTTTGCCTCGACCTTGAACTCGCGCAGCAGGCGGTCGACGATGATCTCGAGATGGAGCTCGCCCATGCCCGCGATGATCGTCTGCCCCGTCTCCTCGTTGGTGTAGGTCCGGAACGTCGGGTCTTCCTCGGAGAGCTTCATGAGTGCAACGCCCATCTTCTCCTGGCCGGCCTTCGTCTTCGGCTCGATCGCGATCTCAATGACGGGATCCGGAAAGTCCATCGACTCGAGCACGATCTTGTGCTTTTCGTCGCAGAGCGTGTCGCCCGTCGTCGTGTCCTTGAGGCCGACCGCGGCCGCGATGTCGCCCGCGTAGACCGTTTCCACTTCCTCGCGCTTGTTGGCGTGCATGCGCAGGATGCGGCCGAGCCGCTCCTTCTTGTCCTTCGCCGCGTTGTACACGTACGAGCCGGACTTCACGGTCCCGCTGTACACGCGGAAAAACACGAGCTTTCCGACGTGCTCGTCCGCGAGCACCTTGAACGCCAGCGCCGAAAACGGCCCGTCGTCCTTCGCCTCGCGCGTCTTCTCCTGCCCCGTCTTCGGATCCGTGCCGACGACCGGCGGGATGTCGAGCGGCGACGGCAGGAAGTCCACGACCGCGTCAAGCAGCGGCTGGATGCCCTTGTTGCGATAGGCCGAGCCGCACAGCACGGGCACCATCTCGCCCGCGATCGTGCTCTTGCGGATCGCGGCCTTGATCTCGGGAATCGTCAGCTCCTCGCCTTCGAGATACTTCATCAAAAGCGCCTCGTCGGTCTCCGCGACGGATTCGATCAGCGCGCCGCGCCATTCCGCGACCGCGTCCTTCATCTCCTCCGGCACGTCCACCGTGTCAAACTGCACGCCGAGCTTTTCATTGTAGACGTATGCCTTTTCCTCGATCAGGTCGACGACGCCTTTGAACGTGTCCTCCGCCCCGATCGGCAGCTGCACCGGCACCGCGTTCGCCTTGAGCCGATCCTTGACCATGCCGACGACGCGCACGAAATCCGCGCCCATGATGTCCATCTTGTTCACGAAGATGATGCGCGGGACGTGATATTTTTCCGCCTGCCGCCAGACCGTCTCGGACTGCGGCTCGACGCCGCCCTTCGCGCACAGCACGGCCACGGCCCCGTCAAGCACGCGCAAAGACCGCTCGACTTCGACCGTGAAGTCGACGTGCCCCGGCGTGTCGATGATGTTGATCCGCACGTCCTTCCACAGCGCGGTCGTCGCCGCCGACGTGATCGTGATGCCGCGTTCCTGTTCCTGCACCATGTAGTCCATCGTCGCGGCGCCGTCATGCACCTCGCCGATCTTGTAGTTCACGCCCGTGTAGAACAGGATGCGCTCCGTCGCGGTCGTCTTGCCCGCGTCGATGTGCGCCATGATCCCGATATTTCTTGTTTTCTCGAGTGAATACTCCCTACCCATTTACCACCTGTAATGCGCAAAAGCACGGTTTGCCTCCGCCATCTTGTGCGTATCTTCCTTTCTCTTGACCGACGCGCCCGTGTTGTTCGAAGCGTCCAGCAACTCCTTCGCGAGCCGCTCGGCCATGCGTTTTTCTCCGCGTTTCCGCGTAAACATTGTGAGCCAGCGCAGCGCCAGCGTCTGCCGCCGGTCCGCGCGCACTTCCATCGGCACCTGATAGTTGGCACCGCCGACGCGACGCGCCTTGACTTCCAGCACCGGCATGATGTTGTTCATCGCCTTCTCGAAGACTTCGAGGGGATCCTCCCCCGTCGCCTCACGGATCTTGTCGAACGCCTCATAGACGATGCCCTGCGCGACGCCCTTTTTTCCGTCCAGCATGATGCTGTTGATGAGCTTCGTCACCACCACGCTCCCGTATACGGGATCGGGCAGGACTTCGCGCTTGGGGATATTACCTTTTCTCGGCATGATGACCTCTTCCCTTTCTTCTGACATACAGCCAACAGGCTGCAGGTACTCGACGGCACGCCCCGAATCAGGAGCTGTCCGCCGCGGCACAATATGGAATTTGTGAACCGTTTGACTACTTCTGTTTCGGCCGTTTGGCGCCGTATTTCGAGCGGGCTTTCAGCCGGTTCGACACGCCCGACGTATCGAGGATGCCCCGGATGATGTGGTACCGCACGCCCGGGAGATCCTTCACCCTGCCGCCGCGGATCATGACCACGCTATGCTCCTGCAAATTGTGGCCGATGCCCGGGATGTAGGCGATGACCTCGATGCCGTTGGACAGGCGCACGCGGGCGACCTTGCGCAGCGCGGAATTGGGCTTCTTCGGCGTGACCGTCTTCACGGACGTGCACACACCGCGCTTCTGCGGGGACCGCGCATCCGTCGGCCGCCGGTGAATCGTATTGAGCCCTTTCAGCAGCGCGGGCGCGGTCGATTTCTTGACGGCGGTCTGCCTGCCTTCTCTGACGAGTTGGTTGATTGTCGGCATTCAATTTCCTCCTTTCCGCAAAATTTTTCAGGCCTTTTCACGGGCCGCGAAATCATATATTAACACACGGACGCTTTCAAATCAAGCATCTTTTGACGCTTCTTCGAGCAGTTCCTCTTCGTCCGCAAGATCGAGGAGATCGCCCTCGAGGTCCTCGTCCTCGTCCTCATCCGGCGCGGTGAAGTCCACGTCGCCGTCCGCCGTCAGGTAGCTGACGGGCTCCTTCGGCTTCACATAGTTTTCCATGTACTCCGTGCGCTCGCCGTAGTCGACCGCGACGCCGTTGTACCGCTCCATGCCCGTGCCCGCCGGGATCAGCTTGCCGATGATGACGTTTTCCTTGAGCCCGAGCAGGTAGTCCGTCTTGCCCTCGATGGCCGCGCCCGTCAGCACCTTCGTCGTCTCCTGGAACGACGCCGCCGACAGGAACGACTCCGTCGCGAGCGACGACTTCGTGATGCCCTGCAGCACGCGCCGGTACGTCGCCGGCGTCTGCCCAGCCGCGAGCGCGCCGTTGGCCGCGTCGATCTCCGGCTTCGTGTAGTTTTTGTCCGGCAGCAGCGTCGTGTCGCCGGGCTCCTCGACCTTGTACTTCGACAGCATCTGGCTCACGATGATCTCGATGTGCTTGTCGTTGATGTCGACGCCCTGCAGCTTGTAGACGCGCTGCACTTCCTTCAGCAAATAATTGTACACGCCCTTCGCGGCCAGATCGTCCGCCTCGTCGTCGCTGTAGCCGTCCGCCACATACTGCGCCCGCTTCACGTCGAGGACGCGCTTCGGGTCGAGCGGCCCGCCCGTAAGCGGATCGCCGGCCTCCACCTTGTCGCCTTCCTTGACAATAATCATGCCGCCGAGCTGCGGGATGTCGTACGTCCGTGTCTCGACCTCCGCCGCTTCCTTCGCGGATGTTTCCGGATCCGGCCCGATCGTGATGACGCGGCTGTTGCCCGAGCCGTAGTCGATCGAAAGCACCGTGCCGCTGACCTCGCAGATCTTCGCGACGCTGCCCGGCCTGCGCGCCTCGAACAGCTCCTCGACGCGGGGCAGGCCCTGCGTGATGTCGCCGCCCGCCGCGACGCCGCCCGTATGGAACGTGCGCATCGTGAGCTGCGTGCCCGGCTCGCCGATCGACTGCGCCGCTTGGATGCCGACGGCCTCGCCGATGTTCACGGGCTCGCCCGTCGCGAGGTTGCGCCCGTAGCATTTCGCGCAGATGCCCTTCTTCGCATGGCAGGTCAGCACGGAGCGCACCTCGACGTCCGTGATGCCGGCCTCTTCGATGGCCCGCGCATGGTCTTCGTTGATCTCCTCGCCCGCACGGACGATGACCTCGCCCGTTTCGGGATGCACGATGTCCTTCAGAGCCGTGCGCCCGATGATGCGCTGCGCGAGCTTCTCGATGACCTCGCCCGTGCCGGGGTTCACAAACGCCGACACCGTGATGCCTTCCCCGGAACCGCAGTCTTCCTCGCGCACGATGACGTTGTGCGACACGTCGACGAGGCGGCGCGTCAGATAGCCCGACTCCGCCGTCCGGAGCGCCGTGTCCGCAAGGCCCTTCCGCGCGCCGTTCGACGAGATGAAGTATTCGAGAACCGACAGCCCCTCGCGGAAATTCGCCTTGATCGGAATCTCGATCGTCTTGCCCGCCGCGTTGGCCATGAGGCCGCGCATGCCGCCGATCTGCCGGATCTGCGACTTTGAACCGCGGGCGCCGGAATGCGCCATGATGTAGAGGTTATTCAATTCCCCGAGCTCGTCCATGAGCGCGTCCGCGACTTTGTCCGTCGTCTTGTTCCACGCGTCCACGACGCGGCCGTAGCGCTCCTCCTCGGTGATGAGGCCCTCGGCGTACATGCGCTCGTATTCGCCGACGACGCTCTCCGCTTCTTCGATGAGCTTCTCCTTCGTCTCCGGAATCTCCATGTCGTCGATGCTGATCGTGACCGCCGCGACCGTCGAATAATGGAAGCCGAGGTCCTTGATGTGGTCGAGCATGATCGCCGTCTCGGTGTTGCCGTGCTTGCGGAAGCACTCGTCGATGATCCGGCCGAGCATCTTCTTGTCGCAGAGCCGGTCGACCTCGAGCGAATACGGGTCCTCCCCGCGGTCGATGAAGCCGAGGTCGTGCGGCAGGTGCTCGTTGAAGATGAAGCGCCCGACCGTGCTGTCGATGAGCTTGCCGACCTTGTCGTTTTCGTCCGCGAAACGGCGCACGCGCACCTTCGCGTGCAACGTCACCTCGCCGTTCCGGTACGCCATCACGAGTTCGTCGTAATCGCAGAAGGACTTGCCGTCGACGATCCGCGTCCCGCCATCCGGCGTCTTCACCGTCTCGGGCTTGTAGGCCACGCCGCACCACCACGTCGTCGCGCCGCCGCCGGCGTCCGCCTTTTTCTTGCCCTTTTTGTCATCCTTGCCGGTCGTCTTCACGACGATCGGCAGCTCGCCCTTCGCCTGCGCGTCGGCTTCCGCCTTGTCGAGCGGCACCTGCTCCTCTTCACGCTGCGTCTCGCCCGCGTGCGTCAGATAGTACGACCCGAGGATCATGTCCTGCGTCGGCGTCGTGATCGGCGAACCGTCCTTCGGCGCGAGGATGTTGTTCACGGACAGCATGAGGAAGCGGGCCTCGGCCTGCGCCTCGACCGTCAGCGGCACATGCACGGCCATCTGGTCGCCGTCGAAGTCCGCGTTGTACGCCGTGCAGACGAGCGGATGCAACTTGATGGCCTTGCCCTCGACGAGCACGGGCTCGAACGCCTGGATGCCGAGGCGGTGCAGCGTCGGCGCGCGGTTGAGCAGCACCGGATGCTCCTTGATGACCTCGTCGAGCACGTCCCAGACGCGCGGGTTGACCTTTTCGACCATGCGCTTCGCGCTGCGGATGTTGTGCGCGTACTCGTTGGCCACGAGCTCCTTCATGATGAACGGCTTGAACAGTTCGAGCGCCATCTTTTTCGGCAGGCCGCACTGGTAGAATTTCAGCTCCGGCCCGACGACGATGACGCTGCGCCCCGAATAGTCCACGCGCTTGCCGAGCAGGTTCTGGCGGAACCGCCCCTGCTTGCCCTTCAGCATGTCGGACAGCGACTTCAGCGGGCGCGACCCCGGGCCTGTCACCGCGCGGCCGCGGCGCCCGTTGTCGATGAGCGCGTCCACCGCCTCCTGGAGCATTCTCTTTTCGTTTCTGACAATAATGTCCGGCGCGTTGATCGACAGCATCTTCTGCAGGCGATTGTTGCGGTTGATGACACGGCGGTAGAGGTCGTTCAAATCGCTCGTCGCGAAACGGCCGCCGTCGAGCTGGACCATCGGGCGGATGTCCGGCGGGATGACCGGCACCACTTCGAGGATCATCCACTCCGGCTTGTTGCCGGACTGGCGCAGCGCCTCGACGACTTCGAGCCGACGCACGAGCTTGCCCTTTTTCTGCGCCGTGGCGTTCACGAGCTGGTTGCGGATGTCCGCGCTGAGCTTGTCGAGGTCGACGGCGCGCAGCAGCTCCAGGATCGCCTCCGCGCCCATGCCGGCCCGGAACGCGTTTTTGTTTTTGTGCTGGTCGCGATGCGCGCGGTAATCGTCTTCGGTGAGGATGTCCATGTACTTCAGGTCGGCGGCATCGCCGGGATCCGTCACGATGTACGCCGCGAAATACAGCACCTTCTCCAAGTTTTTCGGCGTGAGGTCGAGCACGAGGCCGATCCGCGACGGGATGCCTTTGAAATACCAGATGTGCGACACGGGAGAGGCCAGCTTGATGTGGCCCATGCGTTCGCGGCGCACCTTCGCCTTCGTGATCTCGACGCCGCAGCGGTCGCAGACCATGCCCTTGAAGCGGATGCGTTTGTATTTTCCGCAATGGCATTCCCAGTCCTTCGTCGGCCCGAAGATGCGCTCGCAGAACAGGCCGTCCTTCTCGGGCTTGAGCGTACGGTAGTTGATCGTCTCCGGCTTCTTCACTTCGCCGTGCGACCACGAAAGGATTTTCTCGGTCGAGGCGAGACTGATCTTCAGCGCTTTGAAATTGGTGAATTCACTGTTCATTCTTCATCTACCCCCTCCGCTTCCGCGGCAATGTCCTCGGTTTCGTCGTCATCCAAAAGGGAAAAATCCAGCGCGATGTCGTCGTCATCGTCGTCCTCGTCGTCGTCCGCAAGGAAGCTGAGCGGCTCCGTCTCCGTCGGCAGATACCCCTCGTCGTCCGTCAGGCGGTCCGTCGAGATGATGCGCTCCAGCGACGTCGAAGCGCCGAGGTCCGCAAACTCGCGCAGCACGATCTCCTCGCCGGCCTCGTCGCGCACCGTGACGTCGAGGCACAGGCTCTGCATCTCCTTGATGAGCACCTTGAAGGACTCGGGGATGCTCGGCTCGGGGATGTTGTCGCCCTTGACGATGGCCTCGTAGGTCTTGACGCGCCCGACGATGTCGTCGGACTTGACCGTCAGGATCTCCTGGAGCGTATAGGCCGCGCCGTAGGCTTCGAGCGCCCAGACCTCCATCTCGCCGAAGCGCTGCCCGCCGAACTGCGCCTTGCCGCCGAGCGGCTGCTGCGTGATGAGCGAATACGGGCCCGTCGAGCGCGCGTGGATCTTGTCATCCACGAGATGGTGGAGCTTCAGCATGTACATATATCCGACCGTGACCGGATTGTCGAATTTCTCGCCCGTCCGCCCGTCGCGCAGATACAGCTTGCCGTCCTTCGGGTAGCCGCATTCTTCGAGCAGATCCGTGATGTCCTTTTCGTGCGCGCCGTCGAACACGGGCGTCGAGATGTACCCGCCCTTTTCCCGCGCCGCGAGGCCGAGGTGCACTTCGAGCACCTGTCCGACGTTCATGCGGCTCGGCACGCCGAGCGGGTTGAGCATGACCTGCAGCGGCATCCCGTTTTCGAGGAACGGCATGTCCTCCTCGGGCAGGATGCGGCTGATGACGCCCTTGTTGCCGTGGCGCCCCGCCATCTTGTCCCCGACGCTGATCTTGCGCTTCGTCGCGACATAGACGCGCACGAGCTTGTTCACGCCCGGCGCGAGGTCGTCGCCCTCGTCGCGCGAAAACGTCTTGATGTCCACGACGATGCCCGTCTCCCCGTGCGGCACCTTGAGGCTCGTGTCGCGCACCTCGCGGGCCTTCTCGCCGAAGATGGCGCGCAGCAGGCGCTCCTCCGCGGTCAGCTCCGTCTCGCCCTTCGGCGTGACCTTCCCGACGAGGATGTCGTAGCTCGTCACCTCCGCGCCGATGCGCACGATGCCCGTCTCGTCGAGGTCCTTGCGCGCTTCGTCGCCGATGTTCGGGATGTCTCGCGTGATTTCCTCGGGCCCGAGCTTCGTGTCGCGCGCCTCGCACTCGTACTCTTCGATATGCAGCGACGTGAGCACGTCGTCCATGATGAGCCGCTCGTTGAGGATGATCGCGTCCTCGTAATTGTAGCCTTCCCACGTCATGAAGCCGATGAGCAGGTTCTTGCCGAGCGCGATCTCGCCCTCGTCCGTCGACGGGCCGTCCGCGATGACCTCGCCCGCCTCGACATGCTCGCCGGTCAGCACGATCGGCTGCTGGTTGATGCACGTCCCCTGGTTGGAGCGCTTGAATTTCAGGAGCCGGTAGACGTCGACTTCCTCGCCGGCCTCCTTGGCGCCCTTTTTCTTCACGCCCTTCGCGTCGTCCCTGCGGATGCGGATCTGGTCCGCGTCCACGTACTCGACCGTGCCCGCGTTTTTCGCCAGCACGACGATGCCGCTGTCCTTCGCGGCCTTGTGTTCCATGCCCGTGCCGATGATCGGCGCCTCCGTCACGAGCAGCGGCACCGCCTGGCGCTGCATGTTCGAACCCATGAGCGCGCGGTTTGCGTCGTCGTTTTCGAGGAACGGGATCATGGCCGTCGCGACCGACACGACCTGCTTCGGAGAGACGTCCATGTAGTCGACCACCTCTTTGCTGACGAGGTCGTAGTCGCCCTTCCGCGTCCGCGCCGCCACGCGCTTGTTCACGAAATGCCCCTTGCTGTCGAGCGGCTCGTTTGCCTGCGCGATGATGAGGCTCTCCTCCTCGTCGGCCGAGAGATACTCGATCTGCTCCGTCACGATGCCGGTCTTTTTGTCTACCTTTCTATCAGGCGTCTCGATGAAGCCGTATTCGTTGACTTTGCCGTAGGTCGTCAGCGAGCCGATGAGGCCGATGTTCGGGCCTTCCGGCGTCTCAATCGGGCACATCCTGCCATAATGGGAATAGTGCACGTCGCGCACTTCAAAGCCCGCGCGTTCGCGGGAGAGGCCGCCCGGTCCGAGCGCGGACAGACGGCGTTTGTGCGTCAGCTCCGCGAGCGGATTGTTTTGATCCATGAACTGTGACAGCTGCGAACTTCCGAAAAACTCCTTGATCGCCGCCGTCACGGGCCGGATGTTCATGAGCGCCTGCGGCGTGGACACCTCGACGTCCTGGATCGTCATGCGCTCGCGCACCGCGCGCTCCATGCGCGCAAGGCCGATGCGGAACTGGTTTTGCAACAGCTCGCCGACCGTGCGCACGCGGCGGTTGCCGAGATGGTCGATGTCGTCGTCGCTGCCGATGCCGTACGGCAGGCCGATCAGATAGCTGAACGAGGCGATGATGTCGTCCGCAAGCATGTTTTTCGGCGAGAGCACCGCCCGGAAATTGCCGAGCCCGTCGATGAGGTCGTCGTCCGCGAGCTTTTTCTTGCTCGCCTTCGCCTTTTTCTCCAGCAACGAAATGACGGCCATGAACGACGGGTAGTGCACCTTCTCCGGCAGCCCCGCCTCCTCATATTTCTTTGCCTGGTCGGCCGTCAGATGCCCCGTCGCTTTCACGAAGCGGTTGCCGATGATCACGACATCCTGCGCGGGCGAATCCGGCGCGAGCTCGTCGTGCACGGTCACCTTCACGGAAAAGACGCCGGCGTTTTCGATGTCGCGCGCCTTGTTTCTGCCCTTCTCGTCCTCAAAGACATAGCCCTTCTTCGCGAGCACCTCGCCCGTCGACGGCGCCACGACGTCCTCCGCGAGCGTCAGCCCCATGAGCCGCGCCGAAAGGCCGAGTTTCTTGTTGTATTTGTAGCGGCCGACCTTCGCGAGGTCGTAGCGGCGCGGATCGAAAAACAGGTTTTCAAACAGGCGCCGCGCATTTTCCGGGTTTGCCATCTCGCCCGCGCGCAGCTTGCGGAAGATCTCGATGATCGAATCCTCGTAATCCCGCGCCGTGTCCTTGGCCAGCGTGCCGACCAGTCGGGCCTCGTCGCCGAACAGCCTCGCGATGTCCGCTTCCGTGCCGTCCCCGAGCTCCGGCGAAATGCCGGGGGCGAGGATGTCGAGAATCCTGCGCTCCTCTTCCGTGAGCGGCTCGCCTTTGTCGTTTTTCGATTTTTCGACGCCGAGCATCTTCAGGACGACTTCCGCCACGTTCTTGCGGCGCTCGTCCATCGTCTTCTCGTTTCCGGGGCTGGACGCCGCCAGCGCGCGGATGAGCGTCGTCGCCGGCAGTTTGCGCGTGCGGTCGACGCGGACATAGAGCACGCCGTTGTCGTCCGTCTCGTACTCGAGCCACGCCCCGCGGTTCGGGATGATCTGCGCCTTGTAATGCTTGCGCGCCGCTTCCGCTTCCTGCTCCGGCGTCTTCTCCGGCTCCGGCTTTTTCGGCGCCGGCTTGTCCGTCGCCCGCTCCCTGTCGGTCTTGTCCTTCGCGGTCATCTCGCTGAAATACGGGCCCGGCGAGCGGACGAGCTGCGTCACGACCACGCGCTCCGCGCCGTTGATGATGAAGGTCCCCTTCTCGGTCATCAGCGGAAAGTCGCCCATGAAGACTTCCTGCTTCTGGATCGTGCCCGTCTCCTTGTTCACGAGCTCCACGTCCACCTTCAGCGGCGCCGAATACGTGGCGTCGCGCTCCTTGCACTCCTCTTGGCTGTATTTCGGCGCGTCCTCCTTGGGCACCTCCGCCCCGGAAGGATCGTCCTTCAAGTAATACCGGTGCTCCTTGAAATGCAGCGCGAGCGTCCCGGCAAAGTCCTCTATCGGGGAAAGATCGGAGAAAACTTCCTTCAATCCCTCGTTCACAAACCATTTGTAAGATTCCGTCTGGATTTGGATGAGATTCGGCATTTCCCCGACTTCGCGGATGGTCGAATAATTCATGCGTTCCTTGTTGCCGATTTTGACGGGTTGGGGCATAATTTTCACTCCTTTGCACTAAACGCTACAAGCCGCAGGCACGTTATACGGCAACTTAATATGATATTATTTCAATTGCAAGATGTCAAGTGTTTTTTAATAAATTTTTTTCGGGTATACTGTCAATCATTATGACACAAAAAGAGGAGATTTCACAACCGAATATTTTGCAGGTGCTGAACGCGCTTCGGGTCAGGATCCTCGCGGGCGGGGGCGAGGTCATCGACCTTTCGGCAGGCACGCCCGATCTGCCGCCCGCGCCGCATGTGATGCGCGCCGTCTCCGAGGCGGCGGCCGATCCGGAAAACTACAAATATGTGCTGCGGGATCTGCCGGATCTGACCGACGCGGCCGTCTCCTGGTATGCGCGGCGCTACGGCGTGCGCTTGGACGCGGAGCAGGTCATCGCGGTTTACGGGACGCAGGAAGGCCTGCCGCACCTCTTCCACGTCCTTTGCAAACCGGGCGACCTCGTGCTCGTCGGCACGCCGAACTACCCGCTGTTTTCGTTTGCGCCGACGCTCGCGGGCGCCGAAGCCGTCCTGGTGCCGCTGCGGCCGGAGAACGGGTTTTTGATCGACTTTTCCGAAATCGACCCCGCCGTCGCGCGGAAGGCCCGCGTCATCCTCGCTTCGTATCCGTCGAACCCGCTCGGCGCGGTCGCGCCGCCCTCGTTTTACGAGGACCTCGTGCGGTTCGCAAAGGAATACGACCTCGTCGTCGTCCACGACAACGCGTATTCGGAGCTCGTCCACGACGGGCCGCCCGGGGGCAGCTTCCTCGCCACACCGGGGGCGATGGACGTCGGCGTCGAGTTCAATTCCCTTTCCAAGACGTACAACCTCTCGGGCCTGCGCATCTCGTTTGCGCTCGGCAACCGCGAGGTCCTCGCCGCGTACCGGCGCTTCCGCACGCAGATCGACTACGGGCTGTCGGCCATCGACCAGATCGCGGCCGTCGCCGCGCTCACGGGCCCGCAGGACATCGTGGAGTCCAACCGCGCCGCCTACCGCAGCCGCCGCGACGCCTTCGTGGACGCCCTGCGCGGCTTGGGCTGGGACGTGCCGAAGACCCCCGCCACGATGTTCACCTGGTTTCCGATCCCCGCGCGGTACGGGAAGGACGACAAGCGCTTCTGCATGGAGCTCGCCGAAAAGACCGGCGTCCTCAGCGTGCCGGGCTCGAGCGCGGGCCCCGGCGGCGAAGGCTGGGTGCGCTTCGCGCTCGTGCAGCCCGGGGACGTCCTGCTCCGCGCCGCGGAAAAAATCGCTACATTATTATAGGAAGGTTCAGTCGATCAACTCCATCAGCTTCCCGCAGCAGATCGGAATCTCGTCCCCCGCCTTCAGCGCAAGCGTCTTGTTGCAGGTCGGGCAGTACGCCGTGTTGTCGTTCTCCGTGTAGACGGGCTCGTACGCCGCCGCCTCTTTCAAAAACTCGTCCCGCTCGATCTTCATCGCAAATCCTCCTTTTCATCACTCATGCCGGATGGCTTCCAAAGACGAAATCCGCACCGCGCGGTTGGCCGGCGCGATGCCCGACAGCAGCCCCACCGCCGTCGCAAAGACCAGCGCCAGCGCCACGAGCCACGGCGGGATCACCGACAGCTTCATGCCCGGCATCATGTCAGACAGCCCGGACAGCCCGAACGCGGACGCGATGTCGATGTTTGTGTCGACGCCCAGCATCGCCAGGAGCGTCGTCATGTTATTCAATAACAGGCTCAAGAGGAAGCTCAACGCCACCCCGACAAGACCGCCGACGAAGCCGATCGCGCCGGATTCGATGAGGAACATTTGGCGGATGTTGTCGAGCTTGCAGCCGAGCACCTTCATCACGCCGATTTCGCGCGTGCGCTCCGTGATGGCCATCGTCATCGTGTTCATGATGTTCAGCGCCGCGACGAAGAGCGACACGGCCGCAAGGCCACCGAGCATCATCTGCGTCTGCGCGACCTGGCCTTGGAGCTGCTTGCGCGTCTCGCTCATCGAATAAATCTGATAGCCCGTCTCTTTGATCGTCTTTTCGATGTCCGACATATTGCGCACGTCGTCCGCTTTCACATAGACCGTCTCGTAGCCCTCGACCGTGGTCGTGCCGCCGTCCTCCGCCGCGCCGTAATAGAACATAGCGTCGGACGAAGACGAGCTGCTTGTTTTCTGGCCCGTCGCCTTTTTGTACTCGGATTCGAGCTTCTTCATGTTTTCGAGGCTGATGATGAAGCCGTTGCTCACGATCCAGTCGCTCATCCCGCCGCTGATCATGCCGACGGGCACGAGCTCGTAGTCGCGGTATTTCGTCTCTTCCTTCGTGTCATCCCAGCCCACGTCCATGCGGTAGGTCAGCTTCGTCTGCATGATGTCGAAAAAGAAATCGTCGGGGTTGAGCAGGACGCCGTTTTCGTCGTACTGTGGCAGATTGATGATCTCCGTATAGTTTTCGTCATA
>JAISTF010000076.1 GCA_031272745.1 Eubacteriales Family XIII. Incertae Sedis bacterium | reverse complement strand
GCGCATCGCAGCCGTCGCCGAGAAGGAAGGCCTCGTCCCCACGGGTCCCTGCTACGTCATCCACCTCTTCGACGAACTGAGCATCCAGGACCCGACGCAGTACCTGCTGCGCCTGACGGTAGGCTTCAAGAAGAAATAGCAACGAAAAAACGGGCCCGCAAGCCCGTTTCTTTCATTCTAAGGTATAATACGCATAGAGGTAATCAAGTATGCAATGTCCGAAATGCGGATCCTATGTGAATGATTTCAGCCGGTACTGCACGCGCTGCGGGACGGACGTATACGGCGCGCCCGCGTATGACGCATCCCTCGGAAAACGCCGCGCCAAACATATGGCGGCACCGCACACACATACGAAACGATCCAAAGCAACGGTACAGGCAAAACCGCAAGTGACCGCGGCTTCCCTGGCGGACGCAGAGCAGCGGGAAGCGGAACAGACATTATTCAATCATACGCACGGGCACCGGTACCGCTTCTCGCCGACGAGCCCGATGGGCATTCGCGTGATAGGCATCCTCATCATCATCGTGGTGGTCATAATACGGTACGCCATCTTCGGCGAATAAGAGAAGAAAGCCCGCGAAACGCGGGCTCCCATCGGTCTTTTGGTCGGAGTGGTGAGACTCGAACTCACGACCCCCTGACCCCCAGTCAGGTACGCTAACCAAACTGCGCTACACCCCGACGACCGTGAATCATTATATTTCATTTGCGCGGGGATGTAAAGCGGCGCGCGTCACCCGAACAGGATTTGCAACGGCAGACGCCCTGCCTCGGCCTCGGCCGCTTTCACGCCGAAGACTTCCTCGCTGCGCCGGTCGATTTCCTCGGTCAGCGCCACATAGGTCCCCGGGTACACGGAGCCCGGGCCGCCCTGCGTGATGCAGGGGATGTACGAGCGCGTGTTTTTGTCGGGGCAGGCGCGCACGACCGTCTTGCGGGCGTCCTCTTGCGTCCAGCCGTCGTGGTCGACGTCCTTATTGTCGATGTTGCCCATGAAGGCGATCTTGCCGCGGTATTTTTCGAGGAGCGCCGGCACGTCGTTGGACTCCATGCAGCCCTGCCAGACGTCGATGCCCATCTCAATCATATACGGCACGAGCGTGGCGGCATAGCTGTCCGAATGGTGCACCACCATCTCGACGCCGTGGTCGTGATAGTATCCGTAAATCTGCTTGTAGGGCTCGAGGAAAAACTCGGCGAACATATCCGGACTGATGAACGTGGAGAGCTCGGAACCCCAGTCGTCGTGATGGAAAATCGCGTCCGGCTTCAGATTCGCGCAGATGCCCTCGGCGAGCTCAAGCTCCCACTCTGTCAGGTATTTGATCAGCTCGTGCATCTCCTTCGGGTAGAGCACATAATTCATGAGCGCGTTCGTGATTTCGCTGAGATGGTGCGTCTGCTCGAACAGCCCGGGCGCGACGAACGGCGCGCAGTAGGCCAGCTCGCTGTCGACCGCGTCGTACTCGGCCTTGAACGCGTCCCACTCTTCCTGCGGGAATGTCAAGGGCGGTGCCTTGACATAGTCGCGCCAATGCGTGATGTCCTTGAGTACGATCTTGTCGGGCGTATGCACCGGAAACTGCCCCGGCGTACCGACCGGCCAATCATTCGTGATCCCCCACGCGTTCACGACCGGCCCCTTGCCCTCCGTCAGCGGCGGCCCGGAATGAATCATCCACGGGTGGAACAGGATCTGCAACGCCTCATACTGATTGACAAACCGATCCGGCTCCCCGCCACCAAAAACCGTCCGCCTCATATTCTCTTTCGCCGTCAGCATTTTCCCTTACTCCTTTCTATGCCCAATAACACAGGCACAGTATAGCATAAAGAGCACCCTGCGTGCGGGGGTTGTGACGTCGTGCTCAAAAAAGACGGAAATCTGCAATTCTATGGGCGAAAAGGCTCGCTTGCGACCATTATTTGCTCAAAAAACGCGGAAATATGCAAAATTTCGCTTGAATGGCACTGATTTTGGAACGCAAAGCGTGGAAAACCGAATTATTTGAGCACGGCACCTGTCCGCGTGGCGCAGGCTCACCCCATCTCCACGACGCGGGTGCAGACGCGGGCGGCGAGGGCGGGGTTGTGGGTGACGACGAGCAGGCCGAGACGGTTCTGTTCGGCGACGTCCAAGAGGAGCCGCCAGACCTGGGCCTGCGTGATGGCGTCGAGCATCGTGCTGATCTCGTCGCAGAGCAGGAAGCGCGTGCGGGGGCCGAGGACGCGCGCGATGCAGAAGCGTTGCAGTTCGCCGCCGGAGAGTTCTGCGGGCCACCGGTTCATCCACGCGTCCTCGAGGCCGAGCGCGTCCGCAAGCGCTGCGTCCGGCGTCCAGTTTTCCGTCAGGATGCGCCGCATGGTCCAGCGCGGATTCACGGATAGCTCCGGGTGTTGGAAGATCATCTGGACGGGGCAGTAGCCGCGCGCGGGGAGCGGCGCGCCGTCCAAGAGCACCGACCCCGACGTCGGCGCGAGGTAGCCGGCGAGGATTTTCGCGAGCGTGGTTTTGCCGCAACCGGACGGCCCGACGAGGCCGACGCGCTCGCCGGCTTCGACGGAGAGGCTGACGCCGTCCAGCACCCAGCCGGACCGTCCGTCGCCGCCTCGCGCACCGCTCCCGCCGCCGTAGCGAAACCGGATGTCCTTCGCTTCAAGTCGCATGGAGACACCGCACCTTCCCGCCGCGCAGCGCGCGCATCGGCACGTCACCCGACGCGCAGTCCGTCCGACGCTCCGTGCACCGGTCAAAAAAGGGACATCCCTTCCCGAGGCCGCCCGCATAGGGCTGCCGGCCGGGGATGGGCCGAAACGCGTTTTGCGGGAGCGCGTCCGCGAACGCCCTGCTGTACGGGTGCCGCAGCGCCGCGCCGCCGGAAGCAAATTCCGCCGCCGTCGCGATCTCCACCGTCACGCCCGCATAGAAGACCGCGACGCGGTCGGCGTAACCCAGCGCGAGATCCACGTCGTGCGTGATGAGGAGCACGCCCGCGCCCGCGTCCGCAAACTGCCGGAAGTGGTTCATCATCTTTGCGCAGAGGTCGGGGCCGAGCCCCGGCGTCGGCTCGTCTGCCACGACGAGTTTCACGTCCCCGCCCACGGCCGCCGTCGCGAAGAGGACGCGCCGCGCCATGCCGCCGGAGAGCTGGAACGGGTACTGCCGCCCCACCTCGGGCGCGAGCCGGTAGCGCGCGAAAATCTCCTCCTGCGCCGCGCGTGTGCCGCGCGTGCCGATGACCTGCCGGTCCACGCGCATCAGCGGGTCGAGGTAGTCGACCGCCTGCGGGATGAACGCGATCTCCGTCCCGCGCAGCGCCCCGAGCCGTTTCTCCGTGAGCGGCTCGCCGCGGTAAAGGATGCGCCCGCCCACGCGCGCGTTCTTCGGCAGGATGCCCATCACGGCATGCGCGAGCACGCTCTTGCCGGAGCCGGACGCCCCCACGACCGCGAGCAGCTCCCCGGGCATCACGTCGAGCGAAAGCGCGCGGATCGCGTCAAGGTCGGCCTTGGCGGTCCCGCGCCCGTACATGCTGAAAGAAACGGACAGCTCATCCACAAGCAATGCCGGCACAGTGGCATGACGGTTATGGTTATTCGAATAATCGTGCATCCGTCCGCCGCCTTTCAGAGATTGCCGCTGTGCGGGTTCAGCAGCTTTTTCACGCCGTCGCCGATCAGGTCAAAGAGGATGACGGTGACGAGCAGCAGCAGGCCGGGGAAGAGCGCGAGCCACCAGTTGCCGGTCGCGATGTGTTTCATCGCTTCAGAGAGGATGACGCCGATCGCGGGCGTTTCGGCGGGCAGGCCGAAGCCGAGGAAGGTGATGGACGCTTCGTGCATGATGGCGTGCGGGAAGAGCAGCACGACGCCGACGAGGTAGACGGGCACGACGTGCGGGACGATGTGGAAGAGCGCGACGCGCAGGCGGCTCTGCCCCATTTTGTAGGCGGCCAGCACGTAGGGGGCGGCGCGGAGTTGGAGCACTTCTGCGCGGATGATGCGCGTGAGTTCGGGCCAGTGCGTGAGCGCGATGCCGACCGTGATGCCGTACGCGCCCTTGCCGAGCATGAAGGAGATGAGGATGAGCAGGACGAGGTGCGGCAGGCCCATGCACAGGTCGACGCACCACAGCACGGCCTTGTCGAAGGCTTTGCCGATCACGGCCGAGAGGATGCCGAAGGCGAGGCCGATCACGGAGCTGACGGCGGACGCGACCACGCCGATGACCAAGCTGTTGGACAGGCCCTTGATCGCGCGGTGGAACATGTCGCGGCCCATGAAGTCCGTGCCGAACGGGTGGGCCGCGTCGGGCGGCAGGAATTTGTCCGCGTAGTGCACCGCGTAGAGGTCGGGGCTCATGACGCGGCCCCAGACGAAGACGACGAGCAGGTAGACGAGGCAGGCCGTGACTGCGGCGAGCAGCCAGCGGCGCGTGTTCGGCGCGCGCAGGCGCGGGCGGGACGGCAGGCTTCTGAGCGGGTCGGGCAAAAGCCCCTGCATGGCGTCAGGCATAGTCGCCCCTTTCCCGCACCCTCGGGTCGAGAACGCCGTAGAGGATGTTCGCGATGAGGTTGCCGGCGAAGACGAAGACCGCGCCGATGAGCACGGCGCCGAGCAGCATCGGCACGTCGCCGTTCAGCGCGGCGGTCGTCGTCGCGGAGCCGACGCCCGGGTAGGCGAAGACCGTTTCGGCCAGCGTCATGCCGCCGAAGAGCTCGCTGAACGAGGCGAACTGGATCGTCACGGCGGGGAGCGCGACGTTGCGGACCACATGGCGGCGGACGATCTGCCCGCGCGTCTCGCCGCGCGCCCGCGCGAAGAGGATGTATTCGCTGTCCATCGTCTCGACGGTTTTCTGCCGCGTGTAGAGCGTGATTTTTCCGATGCTGACGACCGTGAGCGTCAGCACGGGGAGAATCAGATGGTGGATGCGGTCGGCGAGCGTCACGTCGGCGGCGAGCTTGCCCATCGGCACGGCCATGCCGATCGGGAACCAGCCGAGCCGCACCGCGAAAAAGCTCAGCACGAGCAGGCCGATCCAAAACGCGGGTGCCGATTGCAGGATCAGGCAGAAGACCTTGACCGCGCGGTCGAACGCGGTGCCCTGCCGGACACCCGCGGCGATGCCAAGCAGGAAGCCGAGGATGCCGGAAAAGACCCATGCGAGCATCATGAGCCAAATGGAGAGCGCGAAGCGTTCCTTCAGGATGTCGGCCACGGGGCGCTTGTAGGTGATCGACGTGCCGAGGTCGCCGTGCAGCGCGTTCTTTGCCCAGATCAGGTAGCGCTCGGGCAGCGGGTCGTCCAATCCCCAATGCTCCGCAATCTCCGCCTTCGCCGCGTCGGAGAGCGTCGACTCCGTGCCGACGTACATCGTGAGCGGGTCGATCGGCGCGTTTGCGACTAAGAGAAACGAAAGCACGGTCACGCAGATCAGCAGGAGCACCATGCGGGCGGCCGGCGCCGCGACGAGTTTCGCGTTCAGCCGCATGTCAGCGCAGCGTCCAGTCTTTCAGATTACAGAGGATGGGCGCGCCGTGGCCGTGCGGGTGGGGGATCTGCGTCGCTTCCGAAATGTCCACGCGGTCGCTGACGAAATAACAATGCTCGATGTTGACGAGATAGAGGTACGGGACGTCCTCGCTTGCGAGCCGCTGCACCTGCTTCCAGTCTTCGAGCGCCGCGTCCTGCGACGTCTCGCCGAGGGCCTTGTCGATGAGCGCGTCCACCTCGGGGCTATTGTAGCCGACGACGTTGTTGTACCCGTCGAACGCCGCTTTGGAATCGAGGAGCGCGTAGAGCACGGTCGGGCTGTATTGTCCCCAGCCCCAGACGACGCCCGCCGTGGCGCGGTTTTCTCCGATCTCGCCCCAGTCCGACGAATGCGGGACGATCTCGATGCCGAGCGCCTTCGCGTCTTCCGCGAGCGCGGCCGCGAGCACGTAGCGGTCTTCCGCCGCGTAGACGTCGAACGCGCAGCGCTGACCGCCCTTCTCGCGAATGCCATCGCCGTCCGCGTCGGTCCAACCCGCCTCGTCCAAGAGCGCGGCCGCCTCGTCCTTCCTGCCGTCGTCCACGGCTACGGCCTCCGCCCACGGCAGGTTCGCCGTGAAGCTCTGCGCGGGCTTGCCGATGCCGTTGAACGCGTTTTGGATGATCGCCGCGCGGTCGATGCCGATGTTCAGCGCCTTGCGGACGGCGGGGTCCGCGGTGACGTCGTTGCCCACGGTCTCGCCGCTTGCTTCGTCCATATGCACCGGTGTGACCGGCAGGCTGACGTTGCGGATGTCCATCGTCTCGAGCGCGCGGAGCGTCATGCCGGCCGCCGTCTGGGTGGCATAGTCCGGCCCGACCATGACGACGTCGAGCTGCCCGGACTGCGCCGCCGCGAGCGCCGCGCTCGCGTCCATGTTCACGAGCGTCACGCGCGGGATGGCCGGCGCGCCTTCATAGTAGTATTCGTTCGGCTCGACGATGATCTGCTGGCTCGCGTCGTACTGCACGACCTTCCACGGCCCCGAGCCGACGGGGTATCGGTCGAAGGCGTCGGCGTCGTACGCATCGCTTGGGACGATGCCGAGCAGCGCGGTCGCGTCCAAGAAGGCGGAGTACGGCTCCGCGAGCGTGAACGCCACCGTCCGGTCGCCCGTCTGCTCTACGGACGCAAGCCGCGTGAGGTCGACGTCCTCGTTTTCCGCCTGGTTCGCCTTGACCGTCTCGTAGGTGAAGACGACGTCCCCGGCGGTCAAATCCGAGCCGTCGCTGAACTTCAGCCCGTCCTTCAATGTGTAGGTGTAGGTGAGCGCGTCTTCGGAAACCGTCCACGATTCGGCCATGTCGCCCACGTAGGACGAGTCGGGCGCGACGGTGAGCAGCGCGCAGTTCGTGAAGGAATAAGGGTTGTAGCTGTTTTTCACGGGATTGAGGCTCGCGTCGAACACCGTGCTGCCGACGTAGACCACGATGCCGTCCGCGGCGTCGGGTTGCGCGTCGGCCTGCATATCCGTGTCGGGTTGCGCGTCGGGGGATTGCGCGCCCGCGTCGG
>JAISTF010000233.1 GCA_031272745.1 Eubacteriales Family XIII. Incertae Sedis bacterium | reverse complement strand
GGCGGTCGCCGACCACGTACATCTCGAAATACACCTGCCCGTCGTCGAGCACCTGCGGAATCTTCGCTAAGGCCGACGGCTGCCCGTCGTTTGCCTTCACGATCTCGAGGTTTTCGCTGTTGACCGCATAGATGTACGTGCCGTCTGTCTTGATGACGTCGGCTTCCTGCACGCCCTCGGTCTGCACGTTGGTGTCGGAGTATGCGGGAATCTCGGCACCGGACGTCGCGTCCGCGGCGGCTGAAAATTCCGTCGCGAAGTCGTCCGCGGCGGGCGCTTTCTCCGCCGACGCCACGGCGTCCTCCGTTGCGCCCATACCCATCACCGCGATGCCGCCTTCCGTGACCGCGATGCGGCTGCTGTCCGCAGACTGCTCGATCGCTTCATACAAATTTTCGTAGTCCTCGCCGGCCGTCTCCCACAGCGCCGCCGACGCGGAAATCCGGATGTCGTTTCCGCCCGGGACCGCACCCGGGCTATCGACGCTCGATACCGCCGTCCCGCCGCCGTCCGTGCCGCCGTCGCCGCCGACCGCCGCCAGCACCCCGCCGACCGCCACGGCCGCGCAGGCCACCACGGCCACCGCCGCCGTCCACTGCTTGCGCCGCGTCCACGCGCGCTCTTCCGTCCGATTGTCGCCGTTCATCGCTCCGTCCTTTCGTCCCAACGTAATCCATTATTCAGTATAACCGAAAAACGGGCGGAAACATTACACAGCCTCCGCGCTTATCGAAAAAAATGCTATACTGTCCCTATGAATTACGAAACCTACCGCAACCGCGTCGCCGCGACGTTCCCGGACAGAGAGCCCTTCGAATGGGAGGGGATCACGGTTTTTCAGGAGGATGTCTTCCGGCTGTATTGGCTGTCCCGCGTGCGCTTTTTCACCTTTCTGGCCGATTCGGAGAAAATCGATCTCGAGGAGTTGGACAATTACGCGCGCGCCTGCGTCGGATACGCGACGAAGCACCGCAACAAGCCCGCCGGCATCGTCGTCGTCAACGCCGCGCTCGCCGCGCCCAAGGCCACGAAGGACGCCCTCGCGTTCGCCGACGCCCGCCCGCGCCGCAGGAACACGTCGGACGAGTTCCCCGTCGCCGTCGACCTGAAAAAAGGCGAGGCGCACTACTACACGGGGCCGATCGTCTATGGGCTGCTGTACGAGCGCTTCGAGCGCGCCTACATCCATCGCCACCTCGTGGCGCCCCTGCGCGAGGAGATCGAGGCGCCGCGGCCATGAGGCTCGACAAGTTTCTCAAAACATCGCGCATCATCAAGCGCCGCACCGTCGCGAAGGCGGCGTGCGACGCGAGCCGCGTGTCTCTGAACGGGCGCGTCGCGAAGGCCGGCGCGGAGGTCGAGGTCGGCGACGAAATCGAAGTGCGCTTCGGCTCCGGCCCGCTGAAAATAAGCGTACGCTCCCTCAGGGAGAGCGTACGCAAGGAGGAAGCGGAAGAACTCTACGAGATCCTTCCGTTATGAACCAATCTTTTTGTCCAACCCGATCTCTCCGAGGTTCACGCACTCGTCCGTCCGGACGCCGTAGAAGTACTTCGGCTCGTAGCCGTCGGCCGTGATCGTGATGTCGTAGCTGCCGACCGCGAGGTCGTTGAGCCAGAAGTCCCCGAAATCGTCCGTGAGCACGTTGATGATTTTGCCGCCCGTGACGGCCATCACCCGCGCGTATTCAATGATCTCCTCCTCCACGGGGTCATAGACGGTCCCCGCGATGAACTGCCCCGGCATGTTGCGGTAGTAGACCTTCGGCCCGAAGCCTGTCTCCGGGAAAAGGACGGTCGCGCCCTTGATGAGATCCACGAGATCCTCCTCTTCGCCGAACCGGAACGCGCCCGTCGGGCAGACTTCCGTGCAGCGCGGCTCCTTGTAGCCGTTGTCCAATAGGTGCGCGCAGCCCGTGCATTTCTGGCAAAGCTTCGGGTCTTCATTTTTGTAAATCACGCCGTAGGAGCATGCCTTCATGCATTTCCCGCAGCCCACGCACTTCTCGGGATCGATGATCACGAGCCCGTCCTCGCGCTTGTAGATCGCGTCGTGGTCGCAGGCTGCGAGGCATCCAGGCTTTTCGCAATGCCCGCAGAGCTTCGGGGTGTACACGACGCGCACCTTCGGGATCGTGCCCTGCGTCTTCTCGTCCACCTTGAGCCAAAACTGCCCCGTGTCCGGCTGCGGTTTCGCGTACGGCGTCCAGTCGTTGCCGCAATGCTCATCCTTGCACGCGACCTGGCAGCTGTAGCAGCCGCTGCAGAGCGCGATGTCGATTACAAATGCTTTTGCCATGATGGTCCTCCTCCTATTCCTATGAAAGCAGCCAGCCGTCGAGGCAGACGCCGCAGTCCTCGTCGACCTTGCGCGCAAATGCCTCGGGGTACTCCTTCTTCCAGCCTTCCATCTCCTCGTCCGTGACCTTCGCGATCGCGACGAGGTAGCCCGAGACCACCATGCCCGTCGCGTTCTTCGAGATGATCGCGTGCGGGGAGATCAGGTTGATCGCGCCGCCGCGGTCGAGCTTTTCCGCGTCGATCGGGTCGAACCGCGAGCCGTGGTCCACGTACACCGTCTGCGGGACGACGCGCTCCGTCACGTAGGCGCCGCAGAGCACCGTGCCGCGTTCATTATACACTTTGACGATGTCGCCGTGCGCGACGCCGTATTTCGCCGCCGTCTGCGGGTGCATCCAGACGGGCTCGTACTGGTAGCCGTCCTTTCCTCGGATCTTCATCGTCTCGATCTCGCGCTGCCAGGTGATGTCGTCGAGGTTTGCGTGGAAGCGCCAGCGCCCGTGGTTGCTCATGCAGAGCAGCGGGTAGTCCTTCGCGCGCGCGGACGAGAGGCTCTCGTCGTGGTATTCGCCCTTCTCGATCCAGATCGGATAGGCCG
>JAISTF010000071.1 GCA_031272745.1 Eubacteriales Family XIII. Incertae Sedis bacterium | reverse complement strand
GTTCCCATTCAGCAGACCCTGTTTGACGACGTTTGCATCGGACAGCCCCTGTCCGCCAGAAAGTGATTTGGCGTGAAGGCATTATTTCAAGAGAATACGAAATGCTGAACGCGGTAGTCGACCCCGTGGAGTTCGTTTTTTCAACATCAAGATTTCAAACATCAAATTTCTACACTTTTGCATGAATTCAAATCGAAAAAACGGACACTTTTGTAAAAATATATATTCGCGAACATACTTTACATACCCTCCAAACAATGATAGAATACTCGAAGGATGCAGGGGACGCATCTTTCGAGTTTTTTATTATGGAAATGCCGTGAAAAATGGTGTATAAGGGAGGATAGGAGATGAATGGAGCAACAGCGATGAAGATGGAAGAACATTTCACATACGCGGACTATCTGACGTGGGAGGACGACCACCGCTGGGAGATCATCGACGGGAAAGCGTACCAGATTTCGGCGCCGTCGGTCGACCATCAAGCGGTGATTTTGGAGCTAGCGGCGTTTCTGCATGATTTCCTGAAGGGGAAGCCGTGCAGGGCCTTTGTCTCGCCCATTGATGTGCGGCTGCATGCGCAGTCCGAGGAGGACGAAGGCGACGACACGGTCGTGCAGCCGGACATCCTCGTCGTTTGCGACAAAAAGAAAATCGGCGTGCGCGCCATCCTCGGGGCGCCGGATCTCGTCATCGAAGTGCTGTCGGAATCGACCGCTTCGCGCGACCACATCACGAAGCTCAAGAAGTACATGGAGGTCGGCGTGAAGGAGTATTGGATCGTGAATCCTTCGGAGAAAAACGTGTCGATCCATATCCGAAAAGCGGAGCCGCCCGAAACGACCTGCGAGACGACCGTCATGGAAGGCGACGCCGTGCTTCGCTCGACGGTACTCCCAGACATCGAGATTGAACTGTCTCAGATCTTCGCGGAAATCTGAGCAGGAAGCGTCCCCCTACCGCCCCCGTCTCCCGGCGCGGTAGTCGCGGGGGTTCATGCCGGTGTGGCGCTTGAAGACTTTCGTGAAATAGCTGTGGTCCTCGAAGCCGGTGCGGTAGGCGATCTCGCTGAGCTCGAGGCTCGTGTGTTCGAGCAGCCGCACGGCCTCGGCGACGCGGTGCATGTTCACGAGCCGCCGGAAGCCCTGCCCCGTGCGCTGCTTGAGGACGCGCGAGAGGTAGGACGGGCTGACGTAGACATGCTCGGCGACCTTCTCAAGCGAGATTTTTTCCGAATAATGCTCTTCGACATAGGCCGTGGCCGCGGCGACGAGGCGCTCGTGCTTGCGCGTCGCTTTTTCCCTGCGGTGCTCCTCGGCAAATTTCAGGATCGACTCAAACGAAGGGGCGCCGGAGAAATACGCGAGGATGTACTCCCCATAACGGCTGTCCGCGAGGCTGCCGCCCTCCGCGCCGTTTCCGAGGCGCAGGTATTCCGCGTCGGAGAGGTGCTTCGCGTTGATGAGAAGTTGCTCCGACAGCGTGTTGGCTGTGTCCGGCGAAAACGAGGGGACGGCCGCAAGCCTTTCCGCGAGCGCGGCGCGGTCGAAGCCCGCGCGCAGCTTGCCCTCGAGGTCGAGCGTGATGTATTCCTCTACGGGGATCATGAGGATCGGCCCCCCGACGGCGGTCAGCGTATGCCGCCCGTTTTTGATGATCGGCGAGGCGAAATGGAACAGCCCGATCGGCGAGTAAAAGAAAAACCGCCCGCCGAAACGGTACGACTGGAGCGCGCCCGAAATCATCGCCGCGTTCGTCTGGGCCGCGAGGTCGTCGTCCATGAGGCCGCCGAGATAGCCGAGCAAGGGAACGCAGCGGTCGAACGGCTCCGTCGAAAACACGCGCGTCCCGTCGGTCGCGATGACCTGCACGCCGCACCCGCTGAGGTCCGAAAATTGTTTGAGGTTGTGGTACTCCGAAGCCTGCATGAAGCAAGAGTAGCAAAAATTTGCTCATCATGCAAGCAACAAACGCAAAAAATTACCATTATTGCGCACAGTTCGGCAAGCGGAGCAGAGGCAACGGGCGTAAAATTTTGGTGTTTGATATTCAAATTCGAGGAGGGGCGACATGCAGCCGCCCGAAGGGAGAAAGGTGGAAATAGAAATGAGTGTACTTTCCGACATCGCAGAACTGGTGCAAAAGGGCAAGGCGCAGGAGGTCTCGGACCTCGTGGCGCAGGCGCTGGATGAGGGTACGCCGGCCCAGCAGATCCTCGACGAGGGGCTGCTGAAGGGCATGGGCGAGCTCGGCGTCCGCTTCAAGAACAACGAAGTGTTCGTGCCGGAGGTCCTGATCGCGGCGCGCGCGCTCAACAAGGGCACGGAGACGCTGAAGGCGCGGCTCGTGGGCGACGACATCAAGCCGATCGGGCGCGTCGTGCTCGCGACGGTCGCGGGCGACCTGCACGACATCGGCAAAAACCTCGTCAAGCTCATGCTCGAGGGCGCGGGCTTCGAGGTCATTGACCTCGGCACGGACGTGGCGGCGGACAAGATCGTCGCGGCGATCTCGGAGAACCAGCCGGACATCGTCGCGCTGTCGGCGCTGCTCACCACGACGATGGCGGCGCAGGGCGAGACGATCAAGGCGATCGAAGCGTCGGGCCTGCGCGACAAGGTGAAGATCCTCGTCGGCGGCGCGCCCATCACGGAGTCGTTCGCGAAGGAAATCGGCGCGGACGGCTACAGCGAGGATGCGAGCGGTGCGGCCGAAGCGGCGAAGAGCTTCGTGTCGTAAGCGTACGTTTTCGGACAGCAAGCAAAAAAACCCGTCTGTTTCAGGCGGGTTTTTGCGTTGCGGCCGGGCGGCGTGAATAGTACAATGAAGGCGTAGTTTTCAGGAAGAGAGGAAATCGGGAGGTGTTGTCATGGCACTGAAAAAAGCGGTACATATTGTGAACGGGGTCGAGCGGATGTTTTTCTACGACCCGGAGCAGGACACGCTCGCGGAGACGCTCCGGCGGTACGGGTTGACGGGCATCAAGGTCGGTTGCGGGGCCGGGCAGTGCGGCGCGTGCTCGATCATCGTGGACGGCGCGGTCGTGCGCTCGTGCATGAAGAAGATGAGGGCCGTGGCGGACGGCGCGGTCATCGAGACGATCGAGGGGCTCGGGACGGCGGCGCACCTGCACCCGCTGCAGCAGGCGTGGATCACCTACGGCGGCGTGCAGTGCGGGTTTTGCTCGCCGGGCTTCATCATGAGCGCGAAGGCGCTGCTCGAAAGCAACCCCGCGCCGACGCGCGAGGACGTGCGCGACTGGTTTTTCAAGACGCGCAACATCTGCCGCTGCACGGGCTACCGGCCCATCGTCGACGCGGTGATGGCGGCGGCCGAGGTGCTGCGCGGCGAGAAGACGATGGACGACATCACGTACAAGCACGAGAAGGGCGCGCGGCTGTACGGATCGAAATACCCCAGGCCCGCGGCGCTCGGCAAGGTGCTCGGGCTCACCGACTACGGCGACGACATCGCGCACAAGATGCCGCAGGGCACGCTGCACGTCGCGGTCATCCAGCCGAAGGTCTGCGCGCACGGGCTCATCCAGCGCGTCGACACGAGCGCGGCCGAGGCGATGCCCGGCGTCGTGAAGGTCGTGACGGCGAAGGACGTGCGCGGCACAAACATCATCTTCGAGCCGAACTTCAACCAGCGCTCGCTCCTCAAAGGCGACATCCGGCCCATCTTCCACGACAAGAAAATCTTCTTCTACGGCGACCTCGTCGGCGCGGTCATCGCGGACACGGATGCCCACGCAAGGGCGGCCGCCGCAGCCGTGAAGGTGGAAATCGAACCGCTGCCGGAATACAATACCTTCCTCAAGGCAGCCGCGCCGGACGCCATGCGCATCCATGACAAAGCCCCGAATGTATATCTGAAGCAGCCGGTTGTCAAGGGCGACGATGTGCGCGAGGTTATTGAAAAAAGTCATTGCGCGGTCGAGGGGAGCTTCTACTCGACGCGCGAGCCGCATATGTCGATCGAGGGCGACACGCAGCAGGCGTTTTGGGATGACGAGGGCAACTTGGTCATCGCGAACAAATCGCAGTCCATCCAGTGGAACCGCGAGTCGATTGCGGACGGCATGGGCATCCCGCTCGAAAAGCTGCGCTTCATCGAAAACCCGACGGGCGGGTCCTTCGGCTGGTCGACGTGCGCGGCGAGTTTCGCGGTGATGGGCGTGTGCCTGATGGCGCTCGACGACCCGTCGGCGAAGCTGACGATGACGATGTCGTGGCCCGAGCACCAGGCGTTCAGCGGCAAGCGGACGCCGTCGCATTCGAACGGGCGCATGGCGTGCGACGCGGACGGCAAGATCACGGCGCTCGAGTTTGACTTCGGCGTCGACCACGGCGCATACGACGACATCTCGATGAACCTCGTGCAGAGCTTCCTGCGCTACCCGGGCTACCCCTACGTGACGCCGAACGTGCGCGGCCTCGTGCGCATGGCGGTCACGAACCACGCGTTCGGCACGTCGTACCGCGGCTTCGGTGCGCCGCAGTCGTACACGCTCGGCGAGTCTTTGGTGGACATGCTCGCGCGGAAATTCGGGGAGGACCCCTTCGAGTTCCGTTATAAAAATCTGGCGCGTTCCGGCGACCTCACGATGAACGGTTATCCGTTCCGCGAGATTTCGATGGCGGAGTTGTACGACCGCGCGCGGCCGCTTTATGAAGAGATGAAGGCGAAGGTGGCGGCAGCGAACGCCGCAGACGACGGGTATGTGTACGGCGTCGGCGTGGCGTCGTGCGGCTTCAACGTGACGACGGGCAACCACGATATGGGCGAGACGGCGCTGGAGCTGAACCCCGACGGGACGGTGACGGCGTCAAACACCTGGCAGGACCCGGGGCAGGGCGGCGACATCGGGACGCTGACGCACGCGCACGAATGCCTGCGGCCGCTCGGGCTCGAGCCCGGGCAGATCAAGCTGCTGCTCAACGACTCGCACCTCTGCCCGAACTCGGGGATCTCGGCGGCGAGCCGCTGCCACTTCGTCGTCGGGCGCGCGATGGAGGACGCGGCGGGTAAGATGCTCGCGGCGATGAAAAAGCCGGACGGGACGTACCGGACGTACGACGAGATGGTGGCCGAGGGGTTGCCGCTGAAGTACGTCGGCATGCACGACACGACGGGGCAGGTCACGGATCTCGACCCGAACACGTCGCAGGGCGACCCCGTGATTTCCGTCACCTACGGGGTGGAGCTCGCGGAGGTGCGCGTGGCGAAGGCGACGGGCAAGGCCGAGGTGACGCGCATCGTCTTTGTCAGCGACGTGGGGCAGATCGGCAACCGCCTCGCGGTCGAAGGGCAGGCATACGGCGGCATTTCGCATACGGTCGGCTTCGCGCTGACCGAGGATTATGACGACGTGAAGAAGCACGCGACGATGGCGGGCGCGGGCATCCCGACGATTCGCGACGTGCCGGACGACATCGAGTTGATCTACTACGAGCACGACCGCGAGATCGGGACGCACGGGTCGACGGGTTGCTCGGAGCTGTACCAGTCGGCGGGCCATATGGCCGTGCTCAACGCCATCGCGGACGCGACGGGCGGGCGTGTGTACACGCTGCCCGCGTCGCCGGAGAAGGTGAAGGCCGCGATGGATGCGGCGGCCGCGGGCAAGGGCGGCGAGGTGCCGCCGAAATGGGACCTCGGGTCGGATATGTACGACGAGATTGAGGACATCCTGGCAAATCCGATATAATAACGTACATGGAACGCGGCGACATCAAAAACTATGCGGAGGGTTGTCTGCGGGACAACCCTTCGCCGTGTCAGGCGGCCTGCCCGTACGGATTGGACGTGCGCAGGCTCGTCGAGTTTGTGCGGGCGGAGCGGTGGGACCGCGCGGGGCGGTTTTTGCGGGCGGAGATCAAGGACGCGGAGACGGTTTGTGCCGCGTGTCCGGCGCCGTGCCGGGGGGCGTGCGTGTCGTCGGACGCGCCGGTGGATTTGAAGAGGATCGAGCAGGCGGTGTTGGACGGTGACGATGCGGGTCGCGCGGCGGCGCTGGCCGAGGCAGGGCGCTGTACGCTGTGCACCTGCTCCGCGTGCATCGACGCGTGCGTGCTGATCCGGTATTTCCGGCAGAATCCGAAGCGCATCGCGGCCGACCTCGGCGTGACGGTGCTGCCCGTGGCGAGCAAGATCAAGCATGTTGCGTCGCGCATGATCCATTCGTGCAACCTTTGCGGGCTGTGCACGGCGGTCTGCCCCGTGGGGGTGGATACCTGCGCGGCGATGGCGGAGAGCCGGCGCATCATGAAGGAAGGCGGCAACCTTCCGGCGGCATACCACGATTTCTGGATGGAAGACATGGCGTTTTCAATGTCGGACGAGGCGTACGCGGTGGTGCGGCCGGAAGCGGCGGACGGCGCGAAGGCGGGCGCGGCCTCGCTGCTGTTTTTTCCCGGGTGTCAGCTCGCGGCGTCGCTGCCGGGGGCGGTGTCGGCAGCGTACGCGCACATCCTTGGGCGCGCGCCGGACGCGGCGATGCTGCTTGCGTGCTGCGGCGTGCCCGCGGACTGGGCTTGCGAAGAGGAGGCGCTTGCGGACGTCACCGCGAAGCTGCGCGCCGATTGGGAGGCGCTCGGTCGGCCCGAGGTGCTCTTCGCGTGCACGACGTGCAAGAAGACGTTTGAGAAGACGCTGCCCGAGGTGCGGGGGCAGATGCTGTACGAATGGCTCGCGGACAGCGGGCGGCAGGATGCCGCCCCTACATCCCATTGCGAAACGGTGATACCCGTAGGGGCGGCTTGCAGCCGCCCGCCGAACAGGGACGTAGGGGCGGGGCTTGCCCCGCCCGCAGGGGCGGCCGTCTTTGACCCGTGCGCGAGCGACGCGGCCACGCAGGCCGCCGTGCGCAAGCTGCTGGGCCTTGCGGGGCAGCCGCTGCCGGACGCGCCGTCCTGCTGCGGCTTCGGCGGGCATATCTACCCGGCGAACCCCGGCCTGCTCGGGGAGATCCTGCGCGAGCGCAAGGCGGCCGTGGACGGCGCGCTGCCGTCGGAGGCTGGTACCGATGCGGCATCTGCGGGCGGCACGGCGCTCTCCGCCGACGCGCCCTGTGTCGTCACCTATTGCGCGAATTGCCGCGACCTCTTTCTCTCCGAGGGGATGGATGCCCGGCATGTGCTCGAAGTGTTGTTTCCGCCGGAGAGCGGGCGGCA